>SLKR01000033.1 GCA_007134525.1 Bacteroidales bacterium
TGCCCCCTTTTCTATTTATTATTCTTGTTCCTGCAGCTCTTCAACCTCGTCTCCAAAGTATTTCATGAAAACTTCCTCTATCTCCTGAAGCTTATCCTGCTGGTTGGTCCTTGCATATAATTCAACCAGCGATATTATAACAGTCCTGTAGTTTGGATCATCTTCGTCCAGCATATCCTTTGCACGCTCCAAATAAGGCTGGGCCTCCATCCAGTTTTCGCGGAACTCTTTCTCATCTTCCTGGTATTGCTGGAAGTCCTGTGTTGCCCTGAGCCTCTCCTCTGCCAATTCAAACTTGGTGAGGCCTTCATTGAAGTATAAAGCTCCCAGGTTATATACAGCATCAAAATATTCAGGGTCCAGTTCAAGAGCCTTATCGTAAGCTTCTACAGCCTGTTCGAAGGCAAACTGACGGTCCTCAGCTGAATAGACACTATCCTGTGCCATCCTGTCATAATTTGCTCCAAGGGCAAAATAGAGACCAGGATTTTCAGGATCCCTGTCGATTGCCAGATTAAGTATACGGTCTGCCTCCTCAACATCACCGGTAAATATATGGATATTTGCCTCGGTGAAAATAAGGTCAAGGTTTTCAGGATAAAGTTCCCTGCCTTCCTGTATATAACGGGTTCCCTGCAGGGTATCACCCATGTGCAGTGAGATGCTGGCAAGTGATGAGTAAATATATGGCTGGTCATATTCCAGCTTCCTGAGTTCCTTGTACATATTCATAGATTTATCCCAGTCGTGGTTAAGTTCTGCAGCAAGAGCAGCATTGTACAGTGTAGTGGTATCCTTCGATCCAAAAGACTCGCTGTATTCGTAAGCCCTGTAAAAAAACCCACTGGCAGCACCCATATCCTCACGGTTGTAGGCCTCAACACCTTCATTGAAAACAAGCTCCGACATAATAAGCATACTCTGCTGTATTTCAAGCAGATGCTGGTTGTCTGTATCAAGTTCTTCGGCCTTTTTCAGTGCCTCATCTGCCTTGCTAACTGGGTTATCAGCCAGCTCCCTGTACTCTGGATCCTCGCTCAGTGCAACCTCTATGTAAAACTTCGCCTTAAGGACCCAAAGTTCAGCATCCTCAAGCATCTCTTCATACTCCATGACGGCTTCAATATGCTCCTTGGCCTGGTCGAGGTTTCCCCGGTTAAGCTGACGATTGGCCCGGCGCATGTCTCTGCCCTGTGCAGAAGCGATTGATGCTGATACCAGGATTACGATCAATACAAATAAAATGCGTTTCATTGGAATGGCTTTTTAGTTATCTAATAGTTTCCTTTGTCAAAAAAAGATAGTTATATATTGTATTTAATTGATTAATTGCAAAAATATGAATAATTTAACTTAGAATACAAGCTAAAAAAGCTTAACCCTGACTCTCTGAATCCTCATCGCTGACATCACCCTCCAGGGCCCTTTCCTGCACTTTTGTTACTGCAGCAATCTTGTCTCCGTCCCTTAGATTTATCAGTCTTACACCCTGTGTAGCACGCCCCATTTCCCTTAATTCTATAACCGGAAGGCGGATAGTTATCCCCGATTTATTAATTATCATCAAATGGTCATTGTCCTGCACATTCACCATCGCTATCAGCGGTCCGGTCTTTCCGGTAATATTAATTGTCTTGACTCCTTTTCCTCCCCTGTTGGTAATTCTGTATTCATCAAGAATTGATCTCTTTCCGTATCCCTTGTCGCTAACAACCAGTATGCTGCTCATTGGATCTTCAACACAAACCATGCCAATAACGCCGTCATCCGCATTGGCAAGGCTGATGCCCTTCACACCGGATGCACCACGACCCATTGCCCTGACTTTTTCTTCATGGAAACGGATTGCCTTACCACTCCTAAGGCCGATCAAAATCTCATTATTGCCGTTGGTTAAAGAGGCTTCAATCAACTCATCCCCTTCCCTGACGTTAATTGCTATTATACCGTTTGCTCTGGGCCTGCTGTATGCGGATAAGCTGGTTTTCTTGATGACACCTTTTTTGGTACACATCATTATGAAATTAGCAGAGGTATATTCAGTATCTGTCAGATCCCTTATGTTTACAAAGGTCTTGATTTTGTCGTCCGAGGGTATATTTATAAGATTTTGAATTGCCCTTCCCTTTGAGGTTTTTGTACCTTCAGGGATCTCGAAAACCCTCATCCAGAAACACTTGCCCTGTTCTGTAAAGAACAGCAGGTAATTATGGTTTGTAGCCACAAAAAGGTGTTCGACAAAATCATCGTCCCTGGTAACCGATCCGCGACTGCCACGTCCTCCCCTGCCCTGTGTCCTGTATTCGCTTAGCAGGGTCCGTTTAATATATCCAAGGTGTGATATTGTTATGACGACTTCCTCATCAGGGATTGTGTCCTCTATCCTGAAATCATTGGCGGTGTATTCGATCTCCGTTCTTGTCTTGTCGCCAAATTTCTCCTTCATTTCGAGGAGCTCTTCCTTTATGATGTTCATCCTCAGGGATATATCCGCAAGAACCGACTTGTAGTAATCTATCTTCTGCAGCAGTTCTTCATGCTCTTTCTGTATTTTGTCCCTCTCCAGACCCGTTAACCTCTGAAGTCTCATATCAAGGATAGCCCTTGCCTGCACCTCAGTCAGGGAGAACCTTTCAATAAGTCCCTCCCTTGCCTGGTCAGGAGTCTGTGAGGCACGTATAAGAGCTATTACCTCATCGATGTTGTCAAGTGCAGTAAGCAGGCCCTCAAGAATATGTGCCCTTTTCTCAGCTTCCCTCAGCTCATATTCCGTCCTTCTGGTAACCACATCATGGCGGTGGTCAACATAGTAACGGATCAAATCTTTCAGCGTAAGAAGCATAGGCCTTCCGTTGACCAGTGCTATGTTATTGACATTGAACGAAGTCTGCAATGCTGTATGCTGGTAGAGCAGGTTAAGAACTACATTGGGTACGGCATCTTTACGCAGTTCATAAACAATTCTGAGCCCCTTGCGGTCGGATTCGTCACGGATGTCTGTTATGCCTTCAATCTTTTTATCGTTTACCAGGTCGGCAGTACGTTTTATCATCTCGGCCTTGTTGACCTGGTATGGAATGGAAGTTACGATAATAGCCTCTTTACCGTTTTCGTTAGCTTCGACATTTGCCTCTCCCCTCATGACTATCCTGCCCCGGCCTGTGCTGTATGCCTCCTTTACCCCTTCATAGCCATAAATAAGCCCCCCTGTGGGGAAATCGGGAGCCTTGATATGCTTCATAAGGCCATCTGTATCGATATCAATGTTGTCAATGTATGCAACTATACCGTCCACTACCTCACTCATGTTGTGAGGTGGCATATTGGTGGCCATACCTACAGCAATACCACTTGAACCATTTACCAGTAGGCTGGGTATTTTAGCCGGAAGCACTTCAGGTTCTTCGAGGGTATCGTCAAAATTCAGGCGGAAATCGACGGTATCCTTGTCAATGTCGGCCAGCAATTCTTCGGATATTTTCTGCATACGCGCCTCGGTGTACCTCATTGCTGCCGGACTGTCACCATCAATACTGCCAAAATTTCCCTGCCCGTCAACCTGGGGGTAACGCATTGACCAGGGCTGCGCCATGCGCACCATGGCATCATACACCGAGCTGTCGCCGTGGGGATGATACTTACCCAACACCTCCCCTACTATTCTGGCAGACTTTTTGTACGGTTTGCCTGAGGAGGTGCCAAGTTCATGCATCCCGAACAGCACCCGGCGGTGAACCGGTTTGAGACCGTCGCGAACATCGGGCAGGGCACGTGAAACAATTACTGACATGGCATAATCAATATATGCCGTCTTCATCTGCTCTTCGATATCAACCTTTATAATCTTTGCTTGTGACATTCTGAAAATCAATATTTTTTAATGATCCAACTGTTTCTGAAAATAACACACGAAAATACGCTTTTTTTCCTTACGCATAGTGAAAAAAGGGTTAATATGGAACATGAAGTTTATAACAATCCCGGTTAATTATTGTTAATAATAGTAACTTCATTATATCATTTTGTTTATTATTGTAATTAGTTTAACTAAAGTGAAAACAATCACTGGCTGTATTTGACAAAACAGGAACAAGAGTTCAACTGGAATCTGGTACAGCAACTATTTTAAATCTATATGGAAGCAAAATTTTCACCGGTAGTAAAAGATGTTATAACCTACAGCCGTGAAGAAGCACTGAGGATTATTCTGGCTGAAACGGATGCGGAAGATGTAATTGTTGCCACCACAGGCAAGACTTCCCGGGAGATTTTCGAATACCGGGAAGAACGAGATGACGGCGACCACAGCCGGGATTTTCTTACGGTAGGTTCCATGGGACATGCCTCCCAGATAGCACTGGGGATTGCCCTGGCTTCTCCAAAACGAAAAGTTTACTGCATTGACGGCGACGGCGCTTTACTCATGCATATGGGCTCTCTGGCGGTTACCGGCTCCCTTACCCCGTCAAACTTCATTCATATACTTATCAACAACGGAGCACACGAATCGGTGGGTGGACAGCCCACGGTGGGCTTTAGAACAGATTTCCCCGCCGTTGCCCGGGCCTGCGGCTATAA
>SLKR01000056.1 GCA_007134525.1 Bacteroidales bacterium
ACTATTGTTCATTTCAAAATACTTGCTAATAAAAATTGCGAAATATCAGGATGTTTTTTTTCTGTAAAATATTCCCCTTTCAAGCCTGACTGATTCAATTACCCCCTCCGATTCAAGGACGTCGAGATATTTGTTGATTTCATTAATGTGGATACCGAGAAAAGAAATCAGGTCCTCAACGGTGCAGGGTCTTCTGGATATTGTTTCAAATATTGCGCCTTCCATGTCTTCACGATAAGCACTTATGTTCTTCCGGTTTGCAGCTGAGGCTATTATACTGGCATTTTTAAGCCCCCACTTATCTAAGACGCTCTGAAGCTCACGCCTTGTTGCCCCCCTGAGCCCTTCAATGGTACCCGGCCTGTCGAGGGTATTAAGCTGCACAGAGTCTGGTGAGATAAGCTGGATTACCTCCTTAATAGCAGCAAGCTCTTCTTCATTGTCGTTATAGCCAGGAAGTATAAGCACCTCAAGCCATATCTTACCACTGTATTCCTTGCTGAATTCAATCAAACCATTTATATGGCGCCCGACCGAAAGGTTTTTAGCTGGCCTGTTAATTTTTTTGAACACCTTATCAGTAACAGCATCCAATGATGGCAATACCAGGTCGGCACCAAGAACCGAGGCCCTGACCTCAGGGTCGTGGAAAAGTGTACCATTGGTAAGCAGGGCAACCGGTATGCCAGCTTTGTTTTTCTTAATGAAGTCCAGCACATCCCCAATCCTGCTATTCAGGCACGGCTCACCGGATCCGGAAAATGTAATATAGTCAGGGTCGGGATTATTTTCAAAATAGTTACCCAGTTCGGCAATGATATCAGCATAGGGTATATACTCCTTCCTTTCCAGGGTATGATGAGTTGTTTTTCCGACCTCACAGTAAACACAATCGAGTGAACACACTTTTGCTGGCACAAGGTCTACCCCGAGCGACATTCCAAGGCGTCTTGAAGGGACAGGACCAAACAAATACTTGAACATAAACGGAAAGTTTTTTTCAATATTCAGCTAACCGGGTCTAAAAGTACAAAACATAAATGAGTATTGATTATAGGGTTATATTTGCAGTCAACCCTTTATATTCAATATATGACAAGGACATATTACATTTTACCTCTTATCTTTATACTCATGGGGCAATCATGTTCAGAAAAACCGGCAGAGATCGAAAAGCTCCATACTGATGAGGCTACCGCAGAATACCTGTCGGGCTTTGCATTTGAATGTATTGACAGGGAGTATCCGAACAAACCAGGCCAGGTTATGGGTGACGAAACCTACCTGGCCTCCCCGTCAGAAATGCATCCGGCATTTTACGGGTGCTTTGACTGGCATTCAGCAGTTCACAGCCACTGGACACTTTTAACACTTCTCAGGGAGGCCAAGGAATTGCCAAACCGGGATAAGATCATTGCCAAGATCAGGGCCAATATAACTGAAAGGAACATAGCCGGTGAGATAGAGTTTTTCACGGATGAATACAATACTGACTTTCAGAGGACCTATGGCTGGGCCTGGCTGCTGAAACTCGATGAAGCGCTCAGGGAATGGGATGACCCCATAGCAGATGAGCTGCACTCAATACTTGAACCGCTTGCCGACCTTATTGCCGAAAAGTTCATTGGTTTTCTGGACGTACTCATTTATCCCATAAGAGTCGGGGAGCACCCTAACACAGCATTTGGGATGTCCTTTGCCTATGATTATGCAAAGAAGTACAATCCCCCTCTAGCAAGAAAGATCGAAGAGAAAGCCAGGGAGTATTATATGGATGACAAATCCTGTCCCCTTGGCTGGGAACCCGGCGGGTTCGACTTCCTCTCCCCTTGCCTGCAGGAGGCTTCCCTAATGAATAAGATTCTGGACAAAGATGAGTTCAGCATATGGCTGGATAACTTTCTGCCGGGGCTTGTGAAGGAACCGGAGAAATATCTTGAACCTGCAATAGTTACTGACGCAAGCGACGGCAAGCTGGCACATCTTGACGGGCTTAATTTCAGCCGGGCATGGTGCCTTTTTGAAATTGGTCATTCACTGGGAAACAATGAATTGATCAACCTTGGTGTCAACCACTTCAACTTCAGTTACGAACAACTGGATGCAGAAGAGTATATGGGATCCCACTGGCTGGCTTCCTTTGCCACATATGCAGTAAAAAAATATTCGCAGGCAAGTGGCATTCAGATATCAGGCCTGCTTCAATAAGGATCTCTTTCGCTGACTCCACGCACCGCCTGATTTCCGGGTATTTACTTTTTCCATACCCTTTGATTCAAAAGGATGTATTGCCACCGGTATCTTTTTCCCAGTAAATCTCTGTATATCCTTCAAAAAAGCTTTCTCTTCAGGGCTGCAGAAAGAATATGCCGCACCATCGCGGCCTGCTCTTCCTGTCCTTCCTATACGGTGTGTATAGCTTTCTGTCTGTTCAGGGATATCATAATTAAAGACATGAGAAAGGTTCTCCACGTCAATTCCCCTTGAAGCAACATCGGTTGCAACAAGCATAACCAGTTTGTTCTGCTTGAAGCGATTCAGAGCACGCAGTCTTTGTGACTGCGACTTATCGCCATGTATGGCCTGAGCCATAATGCCCTTTCGGGCCAGCATCTTTACCAGCTTGTCGGCTCCACGCCTTGTGCGGGTGAAAACCAGTGAACGCTCTATACCCTCCTCTGTTACCAGATGGTGCAGAAGATTCAGTTTGGCGGCACGGTCAATGTAATAAACCTTTTCGCTGGTAAGGTTCTCTGTTTTAGTTTCACCGGCAATATCAATACTGACAGGTTGATTTAGCAGTGTGGCAGCCAGATTTTTGATCTGAGCCGAAAGTGTTGCTGAAAAAAGAAGTGTTTGCCTTTCCGCCTGCAGGTGTTCGCATATCTTTCTGATATCGTTAATAAAACCCATGTCGAGCATGCGGTCTGCCTCATCCAGTACAAAGTGCTCTATCGCGTGAAGGCTGATATGTTTCTGGTTTAACAGGTCGAGTAAACGGCCAGGTGTGGCAATAATAATATCACTTCCCTTACGCAGGGAGTCTACCTGTGCCTGCTGAGGGACACCCCCGTAAATAATAGTTTGCTTCAAACGTGTATTCACACCGTACTGCCTGAAACTGTCACCTATCTGCTGGGCCAGCTCACGTGTAGGTGCGAGTACAAGAACCCGTGCGTGCTTAGATACTCTCTTCTTTTCTGAGAGTATGTTTATAAGGGGCAGTGCAAATGCTGCAGTCTTACCCGTGCCCGTGCGGGCACTCCCGAAAATGTCACTTCCTTTCAATATCAAAGGGATAGCCTGTTTCTGAACAGGTGTCGGGTATTCGTAACCTTTGCTTTTTAATGCCTGCAAAACCGGCATGGTCAAACCAAAACTTTCAAAAGTCGTCATTTTATAAAACGTATTAATGCCCGGATGTAACCAGGGCGATTTCAAGGATAATCAAAAAAAGTGAGGTGGAGATATTAAACTGCGCGGAAAAGTATGCTACTTAGTAAAACGGGCAAATAAAAAAACCCAACTCGTAATTATCGCCGCAAAGGTAGATATTATTTATTTAATACGGGAAATTATTTTTCAATATTAAACCTACTCTGATCAAGGATCCATGGTTAATGCCATTTTGTTTTCACATAATTTAACTCAGCAAACAATTAAATCTAATTGATTATCAATATAATTGGTTACTTTTACAGTATAATATAATCCATAGAGGAAATCACAATGCGAGAATTAAAAATAGGGAGCCTAAGCATCCCTGTCCCCATTATCCAGGGAGGTATGGGCGTTGGAATATCTTTGTCCGGCCTTGCAGCGGCTGTAGCAAACCAGGGTGGTGTAGGAGTAATATCAGCCGCTGGCCTTGGTTTTGTACACCGGAACCCTGCCCTCAGTTATCTTGAATCTAATATCGAAGGCCTGAAGAAGGAGATCAGGATGGCAAAGGAAAAAAGCAAGGGAGTAATTGGAGTGAATATAATGGTTGCCATGTCTAATTTTGCAGATATGGTAAGAACCTCTATTGCAGAGAAGGCAGATATTATTTTTTCTGGTGCAGGGTTACCATTCAACCTTCCTGAATTCCTCACTCCAGGCAGTACAACCAAACTCGTGCCTATAGTTTCGTCCGGAAGGGCGGCAAAAATAATTTGCAGCAAATGGAAATCGGCTTATGATATCCTGCCGGATGCTATAGTTGTTGAAGGGCCAAAGGCAGGAGGCCACCTTGGATTCAAAAATCAACAGATCGAAGATGTCAACTACTCACTCGAAGAACTTGTGCCTGCTGTAGTAAAAGAAGTAAGGGTTTTTGAAGACAAATACAGGCTTAAAATACCAGTAATTGCAGCGGGTGGTATATACTCAGGAGAAGACATATACAATATCTTACAGATGGGTGCAAAAGCCGTTCAATTAGGCAGCCGATTTGTAACAACCAAGGAATGTGATGCTTCGGAGAACTTCAAACAGTCCTATATAAATGCCGTAAAAGGGGATATAGAGATCATACAGAGCCCTGTGGGAATGCCCGGAAGAGCAATAGGCAACAGCTTTACCGACAAAATAAAGAGAGGGCTCAAACGGCCAATTAAATGTCCTTTTCATTGCATAAGAACCTGCGATGTATCCAGCAGCCCCTATTGTATTGTCAATGCCTTATACAACGCGTACAAGGGAAACTTAAAAAACGGATATGCCTTCGCCGGCAGTAATGCATACCTGGCCAGCAGTATCACTACAGTAAAAGAAACATTCAATGATCTGATTGAAGGATTCAATGCGGTTTTAAGAACAAAAGGCATTGCCGGCACACAAGATATTTGAACCATAAGGGCCTGATCACTGTTGTATTCAAGATGAAACGGGCCGGACTACTATTTACAATTTCAATCAACCTGTTTTTTTATCTCTCGGCAGGAGAAGCAAATGCTGTCAGGATTCAGGAAGATGACACTGTTTCTGTCATTATAAATAACAATGATACTCTTGTAGTCGACCTGGAAGAAACTGTAGTAACAGCATTTAACCGTACCCAGCGGCTGCTCGACGTTGCAGGCTCAATGACCTCTATAGGCCAGCTCCAGCTGGAAAGGGAAAAGCAATCATTTAACATTCTTTCATGGCTCGGTAACGCACCAGGAGTATTTGCACATGAAGGAGCGACAAACACCAACCGGGTCAGCATAAGGGGTATAGGTGCAAGGGTACCTTACGCAACCGGTAAGATCAGAGCTTTTCTCAACGATATTCCACTTACAAATACTTCGGGTTACAGCTTCATACAGGACATAGATCCTGCCCTTATCCAGAACATAGACATAATAAAGGGCCCCGCAACTAGTGTATACGGGGCGGGGCTCGGAGGTACCATATCAATTACTGCACGCAGGCCCGGAGTGCACACAAGCGGAATAAGCAACAGCTTCCAGGCCGGCTCCTTTGGTCTGCTTAGAAACTCCCTCACAGCAGACCTTTCCGGTGATAAAGCATCTACAAGTTTGGTGTACAGCATTTCCGGCAGCAATGGATACCGTGAAAACAACCAGTTCAGCAGAGATGCTGTCAGCACGATATCTCAGCTTCAGTTTTCTGATAACTCATCAATTACAATGCTTCTTAGCTACATTGACCTTAAATCACACATACCAAGCTCAATAGACAGTGTGACATTCGCAAACAGCCCTGCCTCGGCAGCTGAGAACTGGCTCAGGACTGAGGGGTATGAAGATTCACGCAGGTTTATCGGCGGGGTTTCAGGTTCACATTACCTTCGTAACGGATTAAAAGCTAATATCAGCATTTTCAGCATATTCCATGACGAGAAGGAGATGCGCCCTTTTGATGTATTTTATGAAGACAGGCTCAGCTTCGGAAGCAGGATGAGACTGAGCAGGGAGGTAAAAAGCGAAGGCTTTTACGCTGAAATAACTTCCGGAGGTGAAGCCATGTTTGAAAAATACAATTACAGCAATTACGAAAATATCGGCGGGGCAGGTGAACAGGGTGAAATAATAAGCGACAACAGTGAAAGGACGGCAAGGTACAATTTATTCATTCAGGCTGATGCGGATATCAGCAAGTGGAGCATTTCGACCGGGGTAAATCTGAATTATACGGGAACTGACTACTCAGACCGTTTTCATTCAGGAAGCCAGGACCGCTCGGGATGGTATGATTACGGAATAATTATCTCACCAAGGATAAGTTCTGTGTTCAGGTACAGCGAAGACCACAGGTTCTTTGCCACGCTGAGCCATGGATTCTCCCCCCCTTCCCTGTCTGAGACGCTTAGCCCGGAGGGTTTCATCAATCCTGATATAAAACCTGAGAAGAGCTGGAACCTGGAAGCTGGGTTCAGGGGGCAGGCAGCAGGTAAAGACCTTTTCTATGATATCTCTTTTTACCGTATGCAGGTGCAGGATCTGCTTGTAGCTGAAAGGGTCGCTGAAGATGCCTGGGTCGGACGCAATGCAGGGGAGTCAATACACCAGGGTATTGAAGCCGAGATACACTGGCTATTGCTTGGAGGTAGCAGGAAAGCAGCTGTAAATATCATTGAAGAGGTATCACTCCGGGCCAATTACACATATAACCATCTTTATTTTACCGATTTCACCGACCTTGATGACGACTATTCCGGCAACAGGATTCCCGGAGTACCCGGACATGTGCTGAACGCAAGCCTTTACAGCGCCACAGGCCCCGGAATGTACGCGATGACAGGATGGAGATATACCGGACGGATGGCAATGAACGATGCAAACACATCATTTACAGACGCATACTCCCTGCTGGATTTGATCATTGGTTACAGAGCCAGCTTCAGCGGAAGGGTGAGCGCCGACATCTTTCTGCGGGTCAACAATCTGGCAGACCGCCATTATGCATCGATGATACTGGTAAACGCTCCTTCATTCGGCGGCCCGCCCAGATATTACTACCCGGGCCTGCCCAGGAACTTCCGTGCCGGCATTACTTTATCATACCGCTGACAGCTTTCCCCGGGGTCTCTTCTCAAATGGTTTCCCAGAAAACAGGTTTTGATTAAATTTGCGGGCTCTATGGAAAAACATGTCGTACAACAGGAAAAAAACCACCTTGAAGTGGTCAGGGACAAGCTGATTGCCGCCCTCGATAATATTGAGGAAGGCATCATGAAGCAGAGCCGGGACCTTAGGGAGATCAAGGAGTACCTCTACGAGAACAAAACTGGCATGGACCGGATGGAAAAGTTTCAGGTCAGGCAGTCTGTTGACCAGGGAGCGGCCAGCGGAGAAGAGGCCGTTAAAAAAAGACAAAGAATAACCCGACTGATGAACTCCCCTTACTTCGGGCGGATAGATTTTCTAAGAAAGGAAGAAAGCGAAGCCCTTCCGGTATATATAGGTATTCACTCTTTCTACGATGAAGAGGAAAACAAAAATATTATACATGACTGGAGGGCTCCGGTCTCGGGAATGTTTTACGATTTCGAGCTGGGGAAAGCCTTTTATGAGTCACCTTCAGGTAAGGTTATGGGAGAGGTAACCCTTAAGCGGCAGTTCAGGATCCGCCGGGGGCAAATGGAGTATATGCTCGAAAACTCCTCAAATATATACGACGAGGTTCTGCAGAAGGAACTAAGCAGGAAAGCTGACGACAAGATGAGAAACATCGTTGCCACTATCCAGCGCGACCAGAACCCAATAATACGCAACGAGGCCTCACACGAGCTGATAATTCAGGGAGTGGCCGGCTCGGGTAAAACCTCAATAGCATTGCACCGTATTGCATTTCTGCTATACCGGTACAAAGAGAGTATCAGTTCAGGCGACATTCTTATAATATCACCCAATAAGGTCTATTCCGACTATATTGCCAATGTTCTTCCCGAACTCGGCGAGGATAAAATACCGGAGATCAGCATGGAGGAGATAGCCGACCGTGCACTCAACGGCAAATACAGGTTTCAGGGTTTTTTCGGTCAGGTTTCTGATCTGCTGGAAAACAGCGACAATGGATTGCGAAGGAGGATAGAGTTCAAGTCAACCCATGAGTTTATCTCTTCTCTCGAGCATTATATAGCATATGCCGAATCAGAATATTTCAAACCGGAAGATCTCTGGGTTGGCAAGAGCCTTGTTCCAAAATGGTTCATTGAAGAAAAATATGAGTCTCTGCACAGATTGCCGGTATTCAAAAGGTTCCGCGCAATAGCATCATCGATTGAAGAGAATATCGGGATTTATTATAAAAGGGAGGTCAGTGCAGCTGAAAAACAGCAAATACTCAAGGATGTAAAAGCCATGTTCCGTATAACCAACCTCAGGGGGCTATACAGGGACTTTTTCGTCTGGCTGGGAAAAACCGATATGCTTAAGGCATACTGCAGAACCGGATTTGAGTATTCCGACATTTTCCCCTTGATATACATGAAAATGCGTTTTGAGGGGGTTGAATCTTATTTCAAGATAAAGCATCTGCTGATTGACGAGATGCAGGATTACTCTCCTGTACAGTATGCAGTGATATCCAGGGTGTTTCCATGCAAAAAGACAATACTCGGCGACGGTAACCAGACTGTCAACCCTTACGGCTCTTCAAGCGCCGAATCAATCAGCAGGATCCTGCCCGGTGCTGAATTGGTAAAACTAAGAAGAAGCTACCGCTCAACATATGAGATTACCACCTTCGCACAAAAAATTCTGGCCGACCGGGACCTGATACCGGTTGAAAGACACGGGGAAGAACCTGTTGTCAGGGGGTTTAAAAATGAAGCAGATGAATTTTCAGAGATTAAAAAAAAGGTACGGGAGTTTTCCGCTTCCGGCAATTACTCCATGGGAATAGTGTGCAAAACACCGGCACAGGCCAGGTCAATACATGAGAGGCTTGAAAATGAAGGATCTGAGGCAAGCCTGCTGGACTACGGGTCTGATGTATTTACTGGCGGGGTAGTGATAACCAGTATACATATGGCCAAGGGGCTGGAGTTTGACCAGGTTCTGGTACCCGGAGCAGGCAAGGAAAACTACAGCAGCGATTTTGACAGGCGCCTGCTCTACATTGCCTGTACCAGGGCAATGCACAGGCTATCTCTGTTCCATACCGGACAGCCCTCACCCTTTACCGGCTGAAACGGATAGTGTGACAAGCACTTCCCGCTTTTCGCGGGGACCGTCAAACTCACAAACGAATATGTTCTGCCAGGTCGACAGGGCAAGATTTCCCCCTGTTATGGGGATAGTCTCCTGTGGGCCGATTATGCCGGCCTTAAGGTGTGAATCTCCGTTGCCGTCCTGGGCATCATGCTGCCATACGCCACGTGGGATAAGCTTGCGAAGCAGTTCAATAACATCCGACTGTACTGATTCGTCCCAGTTTTCCTGAATCATTAATGCAGCAGTTGCCCCGCGTACATAGACATTTGCTGTACCCGATACAATACCCGACTCCCCCACTATCTGTTCAACATCCCGGGTTATATCGTACAGCCCCTCCCGTGCCGTTGTGCTTATGTGTATTACCTTCTGCATAAATGGAATTTTTACCAATGATTTAATCAGGGTTTTCAAGGTATCTTACAACCTTATTGCCAGCAATTGCATAATCTATCTCACTTTTGGTTGACTCACCAATATAGCCTCCTAAATTAACGACAAATATTTCGTCTGCCAGGTCTATTTTGCTTTTATGCATATTGTCCAGCATAAGTTTTGTCTCCCTGTCCAGCGCCTCATTATCGCCTGAATGGCCGAAAAGGCCGACACTTATCACAATGTATCCTTCAAGGGTAAGCTTTTTCTGGGCTTCCATGAAAGCATCCCTGAATCTGGTGCTGCCGCACAGGGTAATTACCTTATATCCGTTTATCATATAATTATTATTTTTAGTCATTTTGATCAAAAAAACGGATAAATATAAAAAAACCTAAGCATACTGTGATAATTGTACACATATGTACAGAGAATGTACACCAGCGGACACGGAACTAATCCAGAACAATGCAATGCTTTTTACATTTCCCTGATTGTCTGACACATGTAATTACAGGTACATATTTTGATAAACAATAAGGCTATATTAAAACAATAACCTTTATGAAAACATTTCTGGCATGCCTTGCATTTACATTTCTTGCTGTATCAATGAATGTGACCGGGCAGGATAACACAGCAGAGAAACATTTACGTAACTTTCAGGTGAGCGTAATTCCGTTTTTAGGAAGTGACGGTACGGAGGTCATTAACAACAGGTACAGAGTGAGTATTAATCTACTGGGCGGTGTAACAGGCGGAATTGAAGGGTTTGAAGCGGGAAGCATACTGAATATAACAAGCGGGAGCGTCAAAGGGATACAATTGTCAGGGTTTGGCAATGCAGTAAGGGATGACTTTCAGGGTTTCCAGGGCGCTGGATTCTTCAACGCCACAGGTGGCAAAGTAAATGCCTTTATGGGTGCCGGCTTTATAAATATCACAGGAGATTCATTCAATGGTTTTGCAGGTGCAGGTTTTGCCAACATTAGTGGTGGGGATATGATTGGTGCTAAAGGAGCTGGGTTTGCCAACATATCAGGTGGAGGAATGATCGGTTTTTCAGGAGCGGGATTTGCCAATATCGCAGGAGGCAATTCAGAAGGTGCCCAAATGGCGGGTTTTATGAATATCAGCCGTAACTTCAGTGGTATTCAGGCATCAGGATTCCTTAATGTGGTCTCTGAACTTGAAGGGATTCAGCTTGGGATTATAAATATATCAGATTCGGTAAGTAAGGGAATCCCTGTCGGTCTGATCAATATAGTAAAAAGGGGGGGATTGCGGCAACTTGAGCTGGCATTTTCAGATGCCAGCCATATGACTGTTTCTTTTCGTTTGGGTGTACCATACTTTTACAATATTTTCAGTTATAGCATCAGACATTTTTCCGGTGAAAGGTTCAGGGGCTTCGGCTATGGCCTGGGCACCGGCTTTAGCCTGTCGGAGGAAATATCAATGCAGATGGAGATGCATTCAACACAGCTGCACAACAACTTTAGGATCGACAGCAATGAGCTGGATCTCCTTAATGAGGCGAGGATGAATGTTTCATATTCTGCAACCGGCAGAATAAGCTTTTTCGGCGGGGTGGTATTATACAACCAATACTCAAAGGATGACCCGGAATCAGGTATTCGCGGGCGAGAAATAGCCCCGTCAAGAATCCTGGCGGAAAGCAAGATAAATGGTTATACCTCCAGGTGGTGGCCTGGATTCAGGGCCGGGGCAAGGGTCAGTTTATTCTGACATTGCCACAATGTTCTGCTAATTAATCCCGGTAAGCTGCTTTAGTTTACCGGCAAAAACGGCAATATCCGGTACAGTTATTATCAGGGGGCTCTTCCTTCCGTCAAGAGCCAGTTGAACAGTATGGTCTTCAAGTGAAAGGGTAATATTCAGTATACGGGTTAAATCATATGAACGGCTTCCGCTTCCAGATATAAGTATCCTGCCGGTACAAATAAATATTTCACCCTCCATATCAATATCGTAGCCTGTCTCCTTATATTTTACAAGCTGCCTTTGATATTGCCTGAATATCCTCTCCTTCAGCAATCTTCCCTGACCTCTGTAAAAACACTTCTCTCCTTTTTTCAGGGGCATACCTGCCTGTATAACATCAGGAGGCTGCTGAGATGCATCCCTTAGCTGGCAGATCTGATTTATAATATACCTTTCACGTTCAATATCCCTGCTGTTAATTCCAAGATCCCTCTCAAGCTCTGCGAGCTTTTCCTCCTCTTCTTCTGTGATCATATGATCTTCAATTATCTCATCCAGGAATTCAGAGTAGACATCTGCCTTTAACCGATCTGTCAGACCCTTTGGTATCATAATACGCGATTCCAGCTCACTGAGCTCTTCAGGCAGGATATATCCGGGATCTTCGTAAAAGGCGTCCTGAAACAAGGCAAAAACGTGATAATCCGTCCACGGGCGATAGGCTTTTTTTATACCGCTGTTTTCATGTAAATCCAGAAGCCTGCTTACACTCTCCTTTTCTCCGAGTTCATCCCCTATCCTTTCAACTAGTTTGCGGGCTTCCTCCCTTTGTTTTTGATGACTGCTGTTAAGTGCTACCCCGGACAGAAGAATTACTATGCCCGTTATCAAAAAGATGGAGTCCTGGGTACCGAACCACAATAAAGCCAGAAGAAACCCGGCAACAAGCAATGCATTGGCAAACCTTGAATGACCCGGTAAAGGGGGTGATGAAGGTATTTCTCTTTCCCTTCCCAATTCACCGGAACTGCAGGTAAGCCCGGTATCAATAAAATAACTTACCTCACCCGGATCCCTGTCATCTACCTCACCTTTATCCCTGGCATATTTGCGGTAATAGAGCCCGTGCCTGCCACCATGCACATATGCCCCCTTCGGACCAAGTCCAACCCGGGCACCTTTCACCCCTCCCGAAACACCAAGCCCGCCTCTGGAAAGATTCAGCCTTAAGGGCCCTGTATTAAAATGCTTTCTGAGATAAAAAGCCATATTGCCGTCTATTTTAGCCTGTATCGATTATTAGAGCTCTCATGCCTTTTCATCCATATCCTGAGCAACCACAGGAATATAGATAGTGAGAAAAAGAAAAACAGCTCAAAGATCCCCGTATTGCCGAAAACAAAGAATAATAGAAGGGAGCCGCCTGCCACAAAATACAACATCCACATCGAACGTATCGAAACACTCTTTTTATCTGCTTCAAGATGCTGAATAAAAAGATATAGTGAAGCCATCAGGCATAATGCAAATGCCACGGCCGATATTGCGTGCAGCCTTTTAAGTACAGGGAGATGCTCCATTGCAGGAATAGCTACAGTAAGCACCAGAAAAACCAGCGACCATATAACAAGCCTTCTGGCCCGCCTGTGATGGAACGAACCCAAAATGTAAAGGCGTATAACATAAAATGTAAGTAAAAGCCCGGTTACAACTCCCCAGATTACAAACCCAAGCCTGTAGCCCAGCTTGTTGCCTGTCATGCTAAGGGTATATTCCAATGGTGATTCCCTTGTTGCAAAAAGGTATGTTGACAAGGGGATGAAAACGATCGCAAATATTGCCAGATAAGTTGCCCTGTCGCGTAACAACCTCTTTTTATCAAATAATTTACTTATCATACAGGTTTTCCTTCAGCAGGGACACATTGAAAGGCAATATATGAAGATTTCAGAACTTCATCTGCAATAGAGCAGAAAAACCGTGAATGGTATCACCTGGATCCGGATCGTGAATATCATAATTGAGCTGAAATCTGAAAATTCCGGCCAAAGACTGGTTTATTCCAAAAGTCAGCCTTTGTCCGCCCAGGCCGGCTTCTCTTTGTCTCCACACCTGAAACCGGCCCAGTACCATAGTTTTTTCAAGGATATAATAACCTGAAGTTAAATAAAAACCGTTTATCCTTTCCGGGTTAACTTTCACATTGTCTGTATCCAGAAGCCCTGACATATATTCACCTGCCAGTAGTATTCTGTCACCTTCCAACCTGAAATCAGCCCCGTAAATGCTTCTTTTTCCCCATATTACAGGGCCTGTACTGCCACTTGTAACACCTTCAGAGTTCCCGTGCGAACCCTGAACCCCCAGTGTGAGTTCACCCGGCAGGAAGCTTCCGACAGAGTATTGAAGCCTGCCTATAAGGTAGTGCTGTTTCCTTTCAGGTAAATTGCCATTGCCGCTGAAGAAGCCTGAAAAATAATAGAAACGTCCAATGTCACCTTCAGCTGCAATACCGGCCTCATACGAGTGTACCAGCATTTCACCCGCCCTGCTTCTGAATATAAAATCCGTTGAACCGGTACTTATAAAGTAATCCTGCGACTGTACAGGCTTCATCAGGCCTGCCTGTATCCTGAACGCATCACTGTAAAAATAACCTAGATATGCACACTTCAGATCAAAGCCATTCTCCAGATTGAAGTATGTACGGTAATAAAACGCCTGGCCCAGCTGCCCTCTGAGGCCAAAGCGTACATTCGGCAGGTTAAAACCAATGTTGCCCTCTAAGTTAGAGGTATCGGGATAATAATTCATGCGGCCCTGCAAAAGAGCTTCCGCGGCGATTGTCTTCTTGCCGGCCACTCCCCCTGCATCCATGCTGCACGCATACGGTATTGATATTATTAAATTAATCAGCAGTAAAACAAAAAAACAGCGCATCAGTATCAAAAACCTATGATTCAGGTACCCAGACTGAGACTGTGCCGCCCTTGCAGCTGAACTCACCCCACCCCTTATTGTCAGTCCTTACTTTATCCTTAATATGTTCTGTTATGTCAGCATATACCGTATCCGGCGATGATGTTTCCATATCTATGCTGCAAGAATCATTATTTCCTAAAACAACTGCTATTCCGCCGGGATGCTCACTGTTTCCGGTACGGGTCCAACCTATGCAGCCTTGATCCTGAAAATAGTCATTCTGCTCTCCGTATGCGAACCGGCTCCTAACATTCAGGAATTTGTCTATAAGCCACCGGTGGCTTGCCATCTCAATATTGTACTCGCCCCCATCCCTTCCTTTGTCAGTATAGCTTGCTCCATAATAGTCTGCTGCAAACACGCATGGATACCCCTCTCTCCTTAAAAGTATAAGCGCATATGCCAGAGGCTTGAACCATGGCTGAACAACCGATTCAAGGGCCTGCAACGGCTGGGTATCATGGTTACTAACTATTGTCACTGCCAGACCAGGGTTTTCCTTAACCAGGGTATTGTCAAATATGCTTCTTAGATCATAATCCCTGCCCTGGTTTCCGGCCTCAGCAAAATTATGCTGCAAAGCTAAATCAAACAACATTATATTTCCTTCAGTATTTTTTATAAATTCATTCAGCGACTGGCTTTCACCTGACCAGTACTCCCCTACTGCGAAAAGGTCACGGCCACTGTACTCCCTGACATGGTTCAGCCACTCAGCAAAGAAACCGGAACTCACATGTTTAACTGCATCAAACCTGAATCCGTCAACACCTGTGGTTTCCCAAAACCACTCACCCCAATGCATAAGCTCCTTCCTTACATCAGGAGAACCAATATCGAGATTGCATCCCATTAGATAGTCAAAATTGCCTTTTTCCTGATCAACACTTTCATTAAATGACTTGCCCTCGAAAAGATAAACTGCTTTGGTCTTTTCATCAAATGCATTATGATCGGCGGCATTGAAATGCCACCAGTGCCAGAGAAGTTCAGAATACTTTCCTTTCCTTCCCGGAAACGTAAAATGTGTCCAGGACTTAATTGTTTGAAGTTCACCTATGGGTTCTTTCCTGTTGTCATAGTCATAGGGAGTCGCTCTGAATTCCTCCTGTTTATCACCTCCCAGCTTGTGATTGAACACCACGTCGGCATATACCTGCATACCGGCCCTCTGTGCTGTCTTTATTGCAGCAATATACTCATCCCTGGTTCCATACTTGGTTGCTACAGATCCCTTCTGGTCAAACTCTCCAAGATCAAAAAGATCATATACCCCGTAACCTACATCCATACCACCTGCAACCCCCTTGTATGCTGGTGGCAACCACAGGGCAGTAAAGCCGGCGCCGGCAAGCCGGGAGGCATCCTTAGAAATTTGTTTCCACAACCTTCCGCCTCCATCTGTATACCAGTGGAAGCACTGCAATATCGCTCCGTTGAATTCCGTCATGACTATTGGAATTTGGGAGCAAATTTAGGAAATAAAACAGATTATAAAAGTTACCGGATCTCAGGGCATCCGACAACTATCTTACTGATTTCTCCTTTACGGTAAAAAATGCTTTCCGAAACTTCCCTATCAAGCTCCAGGGAGTTAAATGAATGCCTGGGCGGGTTTTCACCGAAAAACCAGATCTCTGTATACGGTTCTTCTGCCTTGTGGTAAATAATTCTGGTATTGCAGAAGCTGAATTCAAACTGCTCATTGTCGCCGAAGTCAGTGTTTTTCAATAAAACCGGGAGGAACATAATCCTTCCACCGTCGATTATCAGCCCTATCTCATTGAAACGGCTGAGGACATCTTCCTTTACCTGGCCTGTAAGGCCGGGCTGCTGGGCACCCATCATCGACGGTGTGTGACTATACGGATCGGTGGGGAAAGCTCCGTAGTCGGCCGGTTTTTTATGCAGACCTATTCCCTGCCTGATCAGATAGTAATACTCTTCCAGTCTTGCCAGATCACTGCTTTTATCTTCTGCAGCTAATTTTATGATATTCTCTCCAAGTGCCAGCAAAAGCTTTGAAACCATATGCCAGTATATTGATCCCAGCCCTTCATATTTATAGAAGGAACCTGAGCGGCCGGTAAAGGCACGATGGTTGAAA
>SLKR01000075.1 GCA_007134525.1 Bacteroidales bacterium
ATATTTTTCTTAATTTTATTTATAAATTAGGTTACAACATACAAAACCATGCTAGGATTTAATTTCAAAAAATCAATCCAGGTTCTTAACTTCTTTGCACGCAAAGAAGGGGGCTCTATTAACAAAATGAAAGCCATTAAACTTATATGGCTTGCTGACAGAGCTCATTTAAGAAAATATGGAAGGCCAATTACTAATGATCGTTACTACGCCATGCAATATGGGCCAGTGCCATCCAATACTAAAGACTTATGCGAATGTGACAATATCTTTCTAGGTGAAGCTGAAAAAAAGGAAAGGGATAAATATATAAATCCTCACCATAATAACATTAAATATGATTCATTAAACGAAGTCAATGATGATTTTTTTTCAGAAACTGATTTAGAGATTTTAGATGAAATTTATGAGGTTTTTGGCAAATATGAACATTATTATCTAGCAGATAATATCTCCCATATATTCCCGGAATGGAAGAAACACGAGAACGAAATTATTAAATGCGGAGAGTCGAGAGTAGAAATGGATTACGAGGATTTTTTTGAAAACCCGGCAGAAGGAGATGGCTACTTTAATAAAATTGATCCTGAACTACTGGAAATCGCTAAATCCATATACAAAGAAACAACTACTCTTTACTCCTAGCTTTATAACCTTTTCTTCCTCAAGTAGCTACAAAATAATTCCGTTCACCTCAGGAATATAGCCTGACAACGTTTTTTGCTGTCTTCTGAATATATCACCTCCAGAAGCTCTCCCGGTCAAGGCTGCGGTAGTGTATCGCCTCGGCGATATGCACGGGCCTGATCTGATCACTTCCCTCAAGGTCGGCAATTGTCCGGGATACCTTTAGTATCCTGCCGTATGCCCTTGCCGACAGATCGAGCTTCTCCATGGCGGTCTTCAGAAGGGTACTTCCGGCACTGCAGGGGTTGCAAACCTTGTGCAGCATCCCGGTGCCTGCCTGTGCATTGCAGTATACCCCTTTAGCATCCCTGTACCTTTTTGCCTGTAGCTCCCTTGCCCTTACAACCCTGGAACGTATCTCCCTGCTGCTTTCAGCCTGCTTTTTGTTTTTGAGTTCACTAAAGGGTACAGGGCTTACTTCCAGGTGAATATCTATCCTGTCAAGCAAGGGGCCGGATATGCGGCTGAGATATCTGCTCACCGCTCCGGGGGCACATACGCACTCCTTTGCAGGGTGGTTGAAATAGCCGCATGGGCAGGGGTTCATGGATGCAACGAGCATGAAGCTGGCAGGATACTCCACCCTGAAGCGTGCCCTGCTTATGATAACCACAGCGTCCTCCAAGGGCTGCCTCAGCACCTCCAGTACTGAGTGCCTGAACTCCGGCAGCTCATCCAGAAAAAGTACGCCGTTGTGCGCCAGGGATATCTCCCCCGGCGAAGGGGTGCTGCCCCCTCCCGCCATTGCTGCATGGCTGATGGTATGATGGGGGCTGCGAAAAGGGCGGGTGGTCATAAGGGATGTGTTGCGCCCCAGAAGCCCCGCAACACTGTGTATCTTTGTAGTTTCAAGGGCCTCTCTGAGCGAAAATGGAGGCAGCACACCAGGTATCCGCTTTGCCATCATGGTCTTCCCGGAACCCGGTGAACCTATCATAAGGAGATTGTGGCCACCGCTGGCAGCTACCTCCAGGGCCCTTTTGATATTCTCCTGCCCCCTTACATCAGCAAAATCGAGTTCAAAATCGCCAATGCATGAGAAGAACTCCCTGCGCGCATCAACTTTTACCTCCGCAAGACCTGTTTCCCCGTTGAAAAAACCTGCCAGCTGCCGGATATTGTCGATACCGTAAACCCTCAGGTTATTAACAACCGCAGCCTCCCTGGCATTGGCAGCAGGAAGCACCAGGCCATCAAAACCCTCCTCCCTTGCCCTCAGGGCTATAGGCAGGGCGCCTCTTACCGGCTGCAGACCCCCGTCGAGCGACAACTCCCCCATTATAAGGCAGCTCCCAAGCCTGCCGGCATTTATATGTCCGGTTGCAGCAAGAATCCCCATTGCGATTGTCAGGTCATATGCAGAACCCTCCTTGCGTATGTCGGCAGGCGCAAGGTTTACCACTATCTTCCTGTTTGGTATTTTGAAACCGTTATGTCTGAGCGCCGCCTCTATACGGTACTGGCTCTCCCTGACCGCATTGTCGGGCAGGCCGACAATAAAGAAGTTCAGTCCGGATTCAATGGAGACCTCAGCGGTCACTATTATTGCGTCAACACCCTGAATGGCGCTTCCGTAGGTCTTAACAAGCATATCCCGGGCTTTTGCCCAAAGATAGCCATGTTTTGCATTAATTTATACAAAGCAGATTTTATATCACACAAAAGGTATAATATTGGCGCCAGGCGCAAAATCTACTTTATTGCGATACAGCTGATCTCAACATCCACGAACTTGGGCAGTGCACCTACCTGGACGGTTTCACGGGCTGGGGGCTCATTTTCAAAGTAGGATGCATACACCTGGTTGAGCTTTGGGAATTCATTCATGTCGCTTATAAAGATGCTGCACTTAACCACATTGGAAAAGTTCATGCCGGCAGCTTCCAGAATGGCGCCCAGGTTCTGCATCACCATACGCGTCTGCTCCTGAACGCTTCCCTTTACAAGTTCACCTGTTTTGGGATCTAGGGGTATCTGCCCTGATACATAGAGGGTATCACCAGCCTGTACTGCCTGGTTGTATGGGCCTACAGGCTTTGCCGCCTTATCGGTCTTTATTATGCGCTTCATAGCAATTTTATTTGTTGAACATTAGCATTGTCAAAAATACTTAATTTTGGCACTATTAAGCAGTTTATGGATATACTGATAATCGACAACTACGACTCCTTTACCTACAACCTCTGCCATCTTGTGGAGGCAGTAATGCCTGCCCGTTGCAGTATCACCGTAAGACGCAACGATGAGATAAGCATTGAAAATGCCGGGAGCTTCGACAGAATCATCATCTCGCCCGGGCCCGGCTTGCCTGCGGATGCGGGGATAAGCTGCGGTATAATAAAAAGATATGCCGGCAAAAAGGGCATACTTGGCGTATGCCTTGGCCACCAGGTAATAGCCGGGGCTTTTGGCGGCAGGCTGCTTAATCTGCCGCAGGTACTTCATGGCAAGGCAATAAATACAAGGATAACCGTATCGGACGAGGTGTTGTTTAAAGGCTGCCCCGCAAGCTTTGAAACCGGCAGGTATCACTCATGGGTGGTTGACCCGGAGCACCTGCCCGAAGAGCTGGAGGTTTGCGCCACCGACGATATGGGCAATATAATGGCTCTCAGGCACAGAAAGTTCGATATAAAAGGGGTGCAGTTCCACCCGGAAAGCATACTAACGCCCCCTGGCAGGCTGATACTGAAAAACTGGGTTTATCAATAGAAAAAAGCAACTGTCACTCAAAATCCCAGGGCTGGGGCATGGGGGTGTAATCCTTCTGCCTGATATATACCTGATACCTCTCCTTGTGTATATCATAGTAGGGTCTGAGTATAAAGTCTGCGGGCAGGCCTGCTTCATTGGTCCTGAACAGACCATGCTCACCCCCGACGGGAACAAGGCAGTCGCCGATATCCCTTTCCTCCATTACAATTTCGGGTATGACTATCTCAGGTCCCCTGAACCGGTGCATACCCCTTTGGTTCTCCAGGTAGCGGTTTTCATCGGTAATGCCCTCATCCCCGAGATCGGCAGCAAGGACAACCGGCCCGTTCATAATGGAAATAAGGGAGGGGTCATCAGGCATTCTCTCCACATGAAGCGAAAAAGGGAACTCTATTTCTATCTTATCTCCGTCATTCCAATTACGCTCAATGGTAACCCATGAGGAGGGGAGCATGCGGGATTCATGCGGGATACCGTTTACACTGACAGAAAACCCGGAAAATGCCCACCACGGAACCCTTATATTAAGGGTGAAGTTCCGGGACCTTTTCATCTGGAGCTCTATCAGCGAATTCTCCTCTTTGGGGAACTGTGTAAGCTGGTTCAGAACAATCCCCTTTTCTTCCCACGAAAGTTGGGATGCAATGAAAAGATTAACATACAGATCGTCGTCGGTATGATAATAGACCGATCGCCCGAATTCTGCAGGGTTTTCCATTCCCGACCCTACACAACACCAGAATGAATTCTCAGGGGTTGAATATATCTTCCAGCTCCCCGGTCTCTGTGGCATGTAATATCCGAACATCCCGGTCTCCCTGTCATGCGATGCATAGATATGGTTTATAAGGGCACGCTCATAATAATCTCCGTAGCGGGGATCGGGCGACCAGGTCATTAGCAGGTGATTTAGCTTCAGCAGATTGTGGGTGCAGCATGTCTCTGCTGTTTCAACCGAAAGCTGATCCGACAAAAAGTGGGGAGGCCTCAGTATCCATTCATAATTGCTGAATCCGCCGAATGAGTATATCCTTCCATCAGCAATATAGTTGTAGCCGTTAAGCGCTATCTTTTTGTAGTAAATATCTTCGGTAAGCTCGTACATACGGGCAGCCGCGGTAAGTTTGGGTAGCTGAGTATTGGTATGCTTGCCCAGCAATGCATCCCGGTTCAATGACAAGGGTACATTGATAACATCATGCTGAAACCTTTCAGCCAGAGTAAGATACTTCTCTTCTCCGGTAATAACGTAAAGGTCAGCAAAGGACTCTGCCATTCCGCCATATTCGTTGTCAAGCATACTCTGAACCTCCCCCCGTGTCAGCCGTGCGGTCCGCCAGTTAACCCACCCGGCCATGCCTTCGGCCACTTCCAGTGCACGGCTGTTACCGGCATATACGTACTGGTCAATCATTCCTGCCAGGATCTTATGAAAAACATAGTATGGGGCCCACACATACTCTCCCTTCTCGAGCCGGTCGAAGTATGACTCAGGTACAGCCATAAGGTATCCACGGGAGCCCAGTGCCTCCTGGCATTTTGCCAGCTCGTCGACTGTATATTTACCCTTATTGAGAAGCCGCTGATCACCTGTTATGGCATATTTCTTGGCCAGGGCAGACAGGTAGTGGCCGGCTGAATGGCCTCTTATCTCAATATCACCATCCTCCCATCCTCCGTAGGATTCTGCAAGAGGCGGCATACCGGCATTAATCATGAACGTATTAAGGAACCTGTCCGGTTCCAGGCTTAACAGGTACTCAAGGTTAATATCCACAGATTCCCTGAACGGCCCCTCAAGCAAAACCACGTCAGACAACCCGAACGGGTTTACCTTTTTAAGATCATCACTGCTGCTGCAGGAGCAAAGAAAGATGATGGCCACAGGCAGAATATACCTGAAACCAGAAATACTTTTCGTTTTCATTTTTAACGGTTTTATTGTTTTATTACTGATAGTAAATCCTCTTTACCCTTCCGGAAACAGAGGTAAAAACCTCATAGGGGATGGTGCCAAGATAATCTGCGATCTGGGTTACCGGTAATCCAGGGCCGAATACCGTTACCTCATCCCCCTCCCTTACACCAAGCCCGGTAACATCAAGGGCACACATATCCATACTGATGTTGCCCACAACCGCCACCCTTTTCCCCTTTACCAGAAGCCGCCCCCTTCCGTTGCCAAGCCTGCGGTCAAGGCCGTCAGCATAACCAACGGGTATAATGGCAAGCTCCATGTCGCTTTGTACAACACCCTCCCGGCCATATCCGATGGTCTCACCGGCCTTTATTGTCTTTACCTGCGATACAACCGACCTGAAACTGCTTACGTTATGAAGCAGGGGCTGTAACTTCCTGTCACCGCTCACACCGTAGAGGCCTATTCCCAGCCTCACCATATCGAAGTGGGCTCCGGGGAACCTGGAAATCGCGGCAGAATTGCAAATATGCCGCCTGAAATCATATCCCAGCTCCTTTCTCATCCTGTCGCATATATCCCTGAAAACATCTGTCTGTCTCTGGGTAAATGCATCGTGGCGGGGGTCTTCGCTGGCGGCGAAATGCGAGAAGACAGAAGCCACCCTTATCTCCGGGGTGCGCCTGAGCACAGCCAGAAGCTCATCAACCTGATCCTCCATAAAGCCCAGGCGGTGCATCCCGCTGTCTATCTTTATATGCACCCTGTGGTCCTTCCCATGCCTGCCTCTGGCAGCACGGATGGCGGCCGTAAAGCGCTCAAGCAAGGGGAGCCCGTATATCTCAGGCTCAAGGCCAAAGTCAAAGAGGGTATCGAAGGATCTTATCTCCGGGTTCATAACCAGAATGGGCAGCTTTACGCCCCCCTGCCTGAGCTCCCTCCCTTCGTCGGCATATGCCACGGCAAGGCAGTCAACATTATGAAACTGCAGCACCCTTGCAACCTCCACGCTGCCGCTGCCGTAAGAGAAGGCCTTTACAACACCCATGATACCGGTACCGGGACCAAGAAGAGACCTGAACACATTCAGGTTGTGCACAAGGGCATCCAGGTCTATCTCCAGGGTGGTCTGATGATCCTTCTGCTGCAGAAGCTGGCTTAAACGTTCAAAGCCGAAGCTCCTGGCCCCCTTGAGCAGTATCGCCTCCCTGTGGAAGTTATCGTCTGTCATTTTGGCAATAAAGCTTTCCGTATCCTCGTAAAATGATGCAGGCAGGGTGAAGCTCCCGGCCTGTGACGATATATCCGGGCCTATCCCAATAAGGCGGTCAACCTGTTTTGTCTCCAGAAGGGATGCCACCTCAGGGTATAGTTCACCCGGGGGTATTCCGCTTTGCAGTATATCTGAAAGGATAAGTGTCTTTTTGCGGTGGTGGCTGTGGCCGGCCATAAAATCGAGTGCTATCTCCAGCGAATGAAGGTCTGAGTTGTAACTGTCGTTGATAATAAGCGACTGGTTAACCCCCTCTTTCATCTCAAGCCTCATGGCAACCGGCTGGAGTGCAGAAATGCCCTTTGCGATAAACTCATCATCATAAACGCTAAGCTTAAGAAATGCAATACAGTGCATTGCATTCTCAATCGAGGCCCTGTCGGTAAAGGGGATAACAAACTCAGATATTCTGCCCCTGTAAAGCAGGGATAGAATGCTTTTCCCTTTTTTCTCCCTGCATCCCTTGACGATTATGTCACAGCCGGGGGTGCTTCCCCAGGTAAAAAGCGTTACACTGCTGTTTGATCTGTGCCAGCTGCTTACCTCCTTATGCACCATCTCATGGTCAGAGCAATATACAAGACTGCTGCAGCCCCTGAACAGTTTCAGCTTCTCCCTTATTTTCTCCTCCCTTGATTGAAAACCCTCATCATGGGCAGGGCCTATATTCGTGAATAACCCGATTGTGGGCCGTATCACAGAGGCAAGTCTTTCCATCTCCCCTGTCCGGGATATGCCTGCCTCGAACACGGCCATGTCGTGCCCCTTGTCCATCAGCCATACCGAAAGCGGGACTCCAATCTGTGAATTGTAGCTTTTCGGGTTCTTGACTATGTTGTGCCTTGTACAAAGCAACTGGAACATCCACTCCTTTACAACAGTTTTGCCGTTGCTGCCGGTTATTGCCAAAACCGGCACCGGGAATTTTGAGCGGTGTGCGGATGCCAGGCTGCGGAGTGCATCGAGGCTGTCGTTTACAATTACAAATGAGGCTTCAGGGTATTTGCTGGAAAGCTCCCGGGGGAAGCTCTCCGCAACAAAGGACCTCACCCCCTTGCTCAGCAGCTCGCCGATGTAAAGGTGTCCGTTATTATTGCGGGTTTTGATGGCAAAAAAAAGGCTTCCTTCAGGATATACAAGCCTGCGGCTGTCGATTAGCAGGAGCCTGACAGGGTTGGTGCCTCTGGTATTACCCAGCAGCCGGCCCTTTACTGCCCCGGCAACATCCGATATGGTATAGCCTAAGCCGCCATTCATGCCGGTAATTTTAGCTTTCATTGTATTCCTCGCTGGTATTGCTGCCCAGCGGATTGGCCGAAGCCTCGTCATACATCCTGCGGTTTTTGACAATGTCAATTGCCAGGTAAACCGCCTCCCTGAATGCATCCGGGCTGGCCTCGTTCTTTCCGGCCAGATCGAAGGCGGTTCCGTGTGCAGGTGAAGTACGCACTATGGGCAGACCGGCTGTAAAGTTCACGCCGCTCTTAAAGGAGAGGGTCTTGAATGGAATAAGGCCCTGATCGTGAAACATCGTCAATATGCCGTCGAAGTTGTTAAAGGATGCGCTCCCGAAAAATCCGTCTGCAGGATATGGCCCGAAGGCCAGTATCCCCTCGTCGAAGGCCTGGCGAATGGCAGGTATAATAATCTCCTGTTCCTCCACCCCTATAACACCCTTGTCGCCTGCATGGGGGTTCAGGCCCATAATGGCTATCCTGGGTTTCTGAATGCCGAAATCCCTTATCAGTGAGGAGTTGAGTATATGAACCTTCTGAAGGATAAGCTCCCGGCTCACCCTGGAGGGAACCTCCCTTAAGGGAATGTGACCTGTTATAACGCCTATCCTTATTTCATTGCTCACCATTAGCATCAGGCTCTCCTGAGCACTGAACCTGCGCGTGAGGTATTCCGTATGGCCAGGGAAGTTAAAATCCTCACCCTGTATGTTCTGCTTATTGATCGGAGCTGTAACAAGGGCGTCCAGATGGCCCTGCTGCATATCACCGGTCACCTTTTCAAGCGAATAGAGTGCCGCCTTGCCGGCGGTTTCGGTCAGCAGACCCATGTCTATCTTTATCTCCTCCCTGAAGATGTTCAGAAGGTTGGCCTTGCCGGGTACTGCCTGGTCAGCGCCCTTGATCACATGAAAGTTGAAGTCGTGTATGCCGAGTAGTTTCTTGTAATATGAGGCAACCTTTGAGGATCCGTAAACTATGGGGGTGAAAAATTCAAGGATCCTGGAGTCGCTGAGGGTCTTGATGATTATCTCGTAGCTGATGCCGTTGACATCTCCCTGGCTGATGCCTATTCTGATGTTTTGCTGTTCCGGATCTCTTTCCATTAATTCATGTTTTGTTGTTGCACAAAAAGGCGCACCCTGCCGGTAAGTTATGTGCAAAGTTAATTATAATTACATAGCTTTGTACAGTCTTGCTTTTCAATATAAACCAAGGTTTTGTCCTTTCAGAAGATAATAATCGGTATTGACCCGGGCACCAACAATATGGGGCTCGGCATTATAGGACTTCAGGGCAGCGATATCTGCGTTCTGGGTATGGATGTGCTGAAAATGGACAAAGTGGGCGACCATGCCCTAAAGCTGAAAAAGATATTCGAAACGGTACTGCGCAATATTGACGAGTTCAAGCCCGACGAGCTTGCGATCGAACACCCTTTTTTCGGCAAGAACATACAGTCAATGCTGAAGCTGGGCAGGGCACAGGGGGTGGCCATAGCTGCGGCACTGCACAGGGATATCCCTGTATTCGAGTATTCACCCCGCAAGATAAAGCAGTCAATTACCGGCAAGGGGAGTGCTTCAAAGGAACAGGTGGCCGGTATGCTCTGCCGGATACTAAAGATCGAAGGAGTACCCGACAGTTTGGATATAACAGATGCGCTTGCCGTTGCCCTCTGCCACCATTACCAGGCAAACCGCCCTTCAGGCGAAGGAAAATCCTACAGCGGCTGGAAGGCATTTATCGCCTCCAACCCCGGCAGGTTATCAAAAAAATAAATTTCGGCTATAGTTCGCCTGCGATACTGCGTGCAATCGAGGAGAGCTCATCATTGCCAAGCTTGAGCTTGGGCCTGGAAAAGTCAATGTCATAGATACCCTTTATCGGCACCAGGTGGATATGGGCATGCGGTACCTCAAGGCCTATAACCGCAACCCCGACCCTCTCGCAGGGCATTGTCTTTCCGATGGCCCCTGCAACCCTTTTTGCAAACAACCACAGACCCTCATAGGTCTTGTCGTCGAGATCAAATATATTGTCAACCTCCTTCCTGGGTATAACCAGGGTATGACCTCTGGCAAGGGGGTTAATGTCTAAAAAGGCGAGGTAGTTGTCATCCTCGGCCACCTTATGGGATGGTATCTCTCCCTTTACGATTTTTGAGAATATTGAAGCCATGTCAGTATTGTTTTAAGTTCCCAGAGGTGAAACCTCTATTATCTTAAAGCTCATCAGGCCGGCCGGCACCTGTATCTCGGCGGTATCACCGGCTTTCTTCCCCAGCAGACCCTTGGCTATGGGTGAGTTGACGGATATCTTCCTGTTCTTGATATCGGCCTCGTTCTCAGGCACCAGAGAATACTCCATCACCGCGTTGTTCTTAAGGTTCTTGAGCTTGACCTTGGAAAGAATTGAAACCTTGCTCAAATCGAGCTGCTTCTCATCAATTACCCGTGAATTTCTTAAGGTCTCCTCAAGCTTGGAAATACGAAGCTCAAGCATTCCCTGTGCGTTCTTTGCCGCATCGTATTCGGCATTCTCCGAAAGGTCGCCCTTTTCCCTTGCCTCTGCTATCATCTGCGATATAGCTGGCCTTTCTACCGATTTGAGCTTTTCCAGCTCATCCTTCAGCTTCTCAAGACCTTCCTTTGTGAAATATTGTACCTGGCTCATAGCAATTTGGTATTAAAATAATACCAGACATTCAGTGGACACCTGTTTCTGCGGCATCAGAACGCCTGGAATATATATCTTGATATTGAGTTAAAAAATCATTTCCCCCGGCATATAAAAGTTCAAAAGGACTTGCCTGGCACCTTCCGGCCTGCAAACAAGCCCTGCTGTCTTAAATATGAATACAGGGGGCTTACAGAAAAAAGACCTGATATTGGAACTGTAGTCCAAGATCAGGCGTTAAAATTTGCTTTAATAAATCTTAGCAAATATAATAAACTATTTATTAATTTTCAAATTTATCAGCTATATTTCCTGTTTAATATCTCAGAAAATATAACCGCGGTGCGAAGATCAAACTCCGGTATGTCTTCCGGTGAGCCCGAATCACTCCACTCTTCCTCGTTTGCCAGCCTGATTGCCTCCTGTCTCTTATGCGACTCTATTAAGTCGTCTATGGTCTCCACCTTGCCCTCTGCTTCAAACTCATAATCATCCGATACGGCTTCCTCGCCGGCATGTTCCTGGTATTCAGGTTCGGGCTCATATCGCCTGTGATCCTCCCTGCTCCTTGAATCCCATCTTTTCTTCTCATCACGATCTTCTTTGCTCTTCCTTGCTTCCCGCCTGTCGCTTGCCTCATAGGCAGGCTTCTCCTCCTTTTTCTTTTTGCCTCCGCCAAAGAAATCCTCCAGCATATCCTCCATGCTGGTCTCCTCAGGACTGCCTGTTGCCTCCCTTGGTTTTGCAGGTTTTGCGGTGTCCTTTTTGGGCTTTTTCTTCAAAAAGCTTACCAGGAGCCATACAACGATAAGGATAATATATATGAAATCTTCCATTCAGAATGGTTTTTTTAATCGGGCATCCCGACAGGAACAAAAATATTAAAAATTCCTAACTTTGTGAAAATAAACCGCAAGAGTTATGATTAAAGGATATATTGTTTTATTCATTGCATGCTTAATGCTTCTTGCGGGCTCATGCGACAAGGAGAGGGAACATCCGGTTCCGCACGTAAGGGTTGACTTTAACTTTAACATAATACATTACGATCTCAACAGCCCGGGTATGTCGCATCAGTTTTCCCGGTCGGAGTCGGGCGGATACCAGGGTATTATTGTTTACAGGGTCTCTATGGACGAGTTCAGGGCCTTCGACCGGGCCTGCCCCGGTGATCCCAACAACTGCATATTAGGCCTGCTGGAGAATGACCATCTCAGGGCCGGTGCCCCCTGCTGCGATTCAGTATTCCTGGTAATAGACGGCTCAGTGGTGGAGGGCAGCTCCCGATACCCTTTAAAGCAGTACAACGCCATCTTTGATCCTTCAACCAATCGCCTTACTATAAGGAACTGACCATCAATACCTGTAGTGTTCGGGCTTGTAGGGGCCCTGCTTTTTAACTCCTATATATGCAGCCTGCTCATCAGTAAGAGTGGTGAGCCTTACGCCTATCTTGTCAAGATGCAGCCGCGCCACCTCCTCGTCGAGATACTTTGGCAGGCAGTATACACCCAGATCGTAATCTTTTGTCCAGAGGTCCAGCTGTGCAAGCACCTGGTTTGTGAAGCTGTTGCTCATCACAAATGATGCGTGCCCCGTGGCGCACCCCAGGTTCACCAGCCTGCCCTCTGCAAGCAAAAATATCTCGTTGCCGTCAGGGAAGGTGTATTTGTCAACCTGTGGTTTGATGTTAAGCTTTTTCACATCCCGGAGCGAATCCAGTGCATCCACCTGTATCTCATTGTCGAAGTGGCCAATATTGCACACTATGGCCTGATCCTTCATCCTTTTCATATGCTCCACGGTGATCACATCCCTGTTGCCGGTAGCAGTAACAAAGATATTCCCCTCATCCAGAGAATCCTCCATGGTCTTCACCTCGAAGCCTTCCATTGCAGCCTGGAGGGCGCAGATCGGATCAATCTCGCTCACTATCACCCTTGCCCCGTAGCTGCGCATCGACTGTGCACAACCCTTGCCTACATCACCGTATCCGGCAACTACCACCACCTTGCCCGCTATCATAACGTCAGTGGCCCTCTTTATACCATCGGCCAGGGATTCACGGCAGCCATAAAGGTTGTCGAACTTCGACTTGGTTACCGAATCGTTCACATTGATGGCCGGCACAAGCAGCTCGCCCCCTGAGAGCATCTGGTAGAGTCGGTGTACACCTGTGGTGGTCTCCTCCGATATCCCCTTTAGGTCGGCGGCAACACGGTGCCACTTCCCGGGATCCTCGCTGTGTACAGAGCGTATAAGTTCCTGTATGATGGCCTCTTCACGGTTCGAAGGCTTTTTATCCAGCAGTGAGGGATCCTCCTCGGCCTTGTGCCCCTGGTGTATAAGAAGTGTGGCATCGCCTCCGTCATCCACGATAAGGTGCGGGCCCTTGCCCCCGGGGAATGTAAGTGCCTGATTGGTGCACCACCAGTACTCCTCCAGGGTCTCCCCCTTCCAGGCAAATACCGGCACCCCTGCCTTTACCATGGCCGCAGCCGCATGATCCTGCGTGGAGAAGATATTGCAGCTGGCCCATCGCACATCGGCTCCCAGCTCCCTGAGTGTCTCAATCAGCACGGCGGTCTGTACCGTCATGTGCAGCGAACCGGTAATGCGGGCACCCCTGAGCGGTTTTTCACCGGCAAACTTTTCCCTTACCGACATAAGCCCCGGCATCTCCTTCTCTGCTATATCTATCTCCCTGCGTCCGAATTCAGCAAGTGTTATATCCTTTATCCTGTAGTCCATTTTTGCTTCTGTTACAGCGTTTCCCATCTTAAATAGCTTTATATTCTTATTTTTGCAAAGATAACACTTATTGATGATTTAATAACCGGGCAACAGCATGGGGCTTCTGCTTACAAAGAGTATAAACGGTGCCAGGCTTGGCATATGGGAAGTAACCGAATCCCTTGAAGATCTCAGGGGAAAGGTTAGGCTTACAGGGCTTGAAAGGGAGTTTTTCGCATCCCTTCAGTCGCCCCTGAGGAAGAAGCACTGGCTCAGCTACCGCCTCATCCTGCCCCACATACTCCGGAAGATGCCTCCCGGAGGCATCTTCTATGACAGCTTCGGGAAACCCCGCATAGTAAATGGTGCCGGCCAGATATCCGTTTCACATTCAGGGAGGTATTCCGTTATGATAGCCAGCCGCAATAAGAGTGTAGGTGTCGATATAGAGAAAGTGGATGACAAAATCTTCAGGCTGGCTCATAAATTCCTGTCGCCCGGTGAGATGGAATACAGCTTCGGCTCATTCCCAACGGAGAGCCTGATGCTGATATGGTGCGCAAAGGAGGCCATGTACAAGCTGCATGGCAGGGGCGGGCTCAGCTTCAGCCGCGATTTGTTTGTGGAAAGGTTCAGTTTTGAAGGCAGCGGAACGGTTACAGGTCACATAAAAAGCATGCACCGGATAACTGACCACCAGCTGCATTACGAGAGCATTGACAACTACCTGCTGGTATATACCATTGCCGGAACATAAGGCGGGTTCGAACAAGCATTCCTGATATATTGTTAACTTTGGTATATTCAGAAAACCAAAAAACCTTAGACTATGAAATATGATCTTATCGTTTTGGGCAGCGGCCCGGGCGGATATGTTGCCGCTATCAGGGCCTCCCAGCTTGGAATGAAGGTGGGAGTGGTTGAAAAGGCCGAACTGGGGGGCGTTTGCCTTAACTGGGGATGTATCCCTACCAAGGCACTGCTCAAAAGCGCACAGGTATTCAGCTACCTGCAGCATGCAAAGGATTACGGGATATCAGTAAGCGAAAGCCCGGAGGCAGACCTGAAGGCAATGGTAAAAAGGAGCCGTGAGGTGGCAGCCGGTATGAGCAAGGGCATTAAGTTCCTTTTCAAGAAAAACAAGATAGACCATATAGAGGGATTTGGCAGGGTGAAGCCCGGCAAAAAAGTAGTGGTCAGCGGTGATGCGGGGAAGGACAAGACCCTGGAGGCAGAACACATTATCATAGCCACAGGAGCAAGAAGCCGCCAGCTGGACAACCTCAGCCAGGACGGCAAAAAGATAATAGGTTACCGCGAGGCAATGGTACTGGAAAAGCAGCCTGAATCAATGGTGGTTGTAGGATCGGGCGCCATCGGCACCGAGTTTGCTTATTTCTACAATGCGATAGGGACAAAGGTGACCCTGGTGGAGTACATGCCTGAGCTGGTGCCACTGGAAGATGAGGAGGTCTCCAAACAGCTCGGCCGCAGCTTCAAGAAGGCTGGGATAAAGGTTATGACAGGCTCCTCGGTCGAATCAGTCAGCACAAAAGGCAAAAAGTGCAGGGTAAAGGTCAAATCAAAGAATAAAGAGGAGGAGATAGAGGCCGACATAGTGCTGTCGGCAGTTGGAATCAGCCCCAATATTGAGGATACAGGCCTCGAGGATACAGGGATAAAGACGGAAAAAGGAAGGATAAAAGTAGATGAGTACTACCGGACCAATGTAGAGGGGGTATATGCAATTGGTGATGTGGTGGCAGGGCCGGCCCTTGCACATGTAGCATCGGCCGAAGGTATAATATGCGTTGAAAATATCGCAGGCGAAAAGCCCGAACCTCTGGATTACAACAACATCCCTGCCTGCACCTACAGTTCTCCTGAGGTAGCATCTGTTGGCTATACCGAAAAGGCCGCCAAAGAAGCGGGCTACGAGCTAAAGACAGGGAAGTTCCCCTTTTCGGCCTCAGGCAAGGCCAGCGCAGCAGGAGAAAAGGATGGCTTTGTCAAGCTTATATTCGATGCCAGGTACGGTGAACTTTTAGGCGCCCACATGATCGGCGCAAATGTAACCGAAATGATAGCCGAAATAGTTGTTGCCAGAAAGCTTGAAACAACAGGGCACGAGATCATCAAGTCGGTACACCCCCACCCTACAATGTCGGAGGCAATAATGGAGGCAGCAGCAGCAGCCTACGGAGAAGTAATACATATGTAAATGGAGATAACAAAAACCCCCTTCAGGGAGCTTGTGATCATCCGCCCCAGGGTATTTGAAGACGACAGGGGCTACTTTTTTGAATCCTGGAACAGGGAGGCCTTTAACAAAGCTGGTGTACCGTGCGATTACGTGCAGGACAACCAGTCGGGATCTGCTGCCGGCGTACTCAGGGGGCTGCACTTTCAGCTGCCGCCCCATGCCCAGGGCAAGCTTGTAAGGGTGCTCAAGGGGTCAGTACTGGATGTGGCCGTTGATTTAAGGAAGAGGGAAAGAACCTTCGGCAAACACTTCAGCATGACCCTCAGTGCCGCAGATCACACAATGCTATATATACCTCCGGGCTTTGCGCACGGTTTCATAACCCTTGAAGACAACACCCTGTTCTTCTACAAATGCACCGGATACTATAACAGGCAGTCAGAAAGGGCGATACTATGGAACGACCCCGGCCTGGGTATTGACTGGGGCACCACATCGCCGCTGATATCAGAAAAAGACAGGGCTGCATTACCCTTCAGTGATTTTGACTCTCCTTTCTGAAAGGCAGTTATATTTGAAATGAGAACAACAGCCTGAACTCAAATTCATCTTCCCCGGGCAGGTAAATCGTCCTGAGGCCAACATCAAAGGGGGCAAAAAAGGAAAAGGGATGCAGGCGGCTCACAAAGTCTGCACCGAAAGATTGCAGCCGCTGATCAACAAGCCCGGATGCAGGGTCTGAGACATTCTCCCTGTATGATACATTTGCATGGTCAGCGAAGAGGTTGACATGAAAGCGGGTTATATAAAGCAGTGATGGGATGACCCAGTCA
>SLKR01000091.1 GCA_007134525.1 Bacteroidales bacterium
AAAATCACATTCACCCCCGGGGGGAAAAAATTGGCCTTGGGCTTTTCCACATCCTGTTTGTTATATATTCCGAACGGGATAAACAAAAACCCAGGCTGGTAATAGTGGGTCTTTTCCCTGTCCACAATGGTAATATCCCATTCTTCTTTGTCAAGGGCCTTATTTAGTTTGTTCGCCATAATGGTGCCGGCTGTACCACCACCAAGGATCAATAGTTTCTTCATTGATAAGGTTTTTTGTTATATTTACGATACCTTCTTTTTGTGTATTAAGCCATTTATGTATAAAGATAGGTGTACGAGTTGTCAGGTTTTAAATTAGTGATATGATATTTGTCATATTATGATAAATGTCATAGGCTTTCAACGATTATAAATATTGCGTTGATGAAAGGTCACCCGATGGATTCAATATGCGATTGCAATCAATGTGAACTGAGAAACGTCTTTTTTGAAAGCTTTTCAGATGAAGATCTGGGAGATATCTGCCGAAACAAAACAGAATTTACCTATTTAAGCGGAGAAACTGTATTCAGGGAAGGGGATTTGATCAGGTATTTTTCATATCTGAAAAGCGGATTGGTAAAGTTGTTTAAATCGGATCAAGCCGGGAAGGACCAGATCATTACCATTGCCGGCCCTTATGATTTTGTAAGCCTGCTTGGTGTGTTTTCCGACACACGACACAGTTATTCTGTATCCGTACTTGAAGATGCTGTGCTTTGCTGCATCGATATCGAGAGTATGAAGGAGATCGCCCTGAGAAACCCAGGATTTAGCATGAGTCTGATGGAAAGAATGGGTGCTGCATCCACCAGGATCATCCATGAAGGATTAGAGATCAGAAAAAGAAATACCCACGGTAAAGTGGCGTATATTTTACTGAAATTCTGTAATGAAATTTATGGGGAATGCATATTTGATTTGCCGGTATCGCGAAGGGAGATCGCTGAAAATATTGGCACAACCACGGAGAATGTGATCCGGACATTGTCGGAGTTCAGAAAGGAAAAACTAATCAGGATCAATGGAAAAGAGATCGAAGTACTGAACCCTGCCGCGCTTGAAAGAATCTCAAACTACGGTTGATTTACCAGAATATCGACACCAGTTTTTCCCAAAAACCTATTATTGATTATCAAAATACCACTTCAGAAAAGGCATATCAGGATTATCTTCCCTGAAAGGCTCAAAGCCTGCCCTGAATTCTTCAAGGACTGTTTCTGCTTTTTCAAGAAGCTCCAGGTCCTCTTCTCGCGGCTGCTGATCACCAGGGTATGCGTAAATAAACTTTCCTTCCATTCCACTATATACCGGTATAGTGAAAAAACTTCTCGGTAGCTCAACACCTGCCTGGTAAAGGGATTCATGAGCTTCGACAAAAAAGGATACGGCATAATGCGGATATCCGTACAGGTAGCCAAATGCCCTGTGCCGGTTACTGACATCATATGTTTCTATTTCGGCAAGTACAACGGATGGACATTGGGTTGGGTCAAGCCCCTTACTGCTCCAGAATTCAGGGTTTCCGGCAAGCTCCTTCTTAAAGCGTTCCTGGTTGACAGCCATAATGGAAACCATGCCCCTGCCAGGCGGTGAGTCATTGCGCAATGGCAAAAAAAGAAATACAGAGTCCTGGCTGAGCCAGGCGCATACCCTTTCCAGCTTATTGAAATCAATTTCAAATCTTGCCACCGAACTGACTGGTTTCAAATCGTCATACAGGGTGTAAAGACCCTGGTTCTTGTACGTCAGTGATAAGACAGAATCGGCCAGCAGGCTGTCGGCCCTGCTGTATTCAGGTTGCTGAAAGGCGTGTGCAGGCAGAACTCCTGTAAATATTACCAGAAGGATCAGAGAAAACATTTTCGCCATAGCAACTTCAAAGGTAACGAAACAAATTCTTCCTTGAAAAGTTAACGAAGAGTATTACCTTTCGGTGAGAATAACTCAATAAAACTGTTATGGGAATGAAAAAGTTGAAGCAGATTCTTCTTCCGTTTGTACTGCTGGCTCTTGCAGCTGTATTATTTTTTGCTTCCTGCAGGCAAAAGGGCAGTGAAACTATTGCAGGTGATCCGTGGGAAGTGGTTTTGCAAAGAGGTCACGGTAAGCTGGCAGCATATTACGTTCCGGCCGGGGGTTTTGCTTATATGTGTGATGAAGGAATGCTTACAGGGGTGACGGTTGATATACTAAAGGACTTTTCACAGTTTGTGATGGATGCTTATGGCGTTGAACTGGAGATTAGGTTCATGGAAGAGGCCGACTGGAGCATCTTTTACAGGAAAATCGCAGAGGGCAAGGACGGGATGATCGGCATGGGCAATGTTACAATCACAGGTGAGCGGATGCAGGAGCTGACGTTCAGCCCGCCATACATGACCAACATCGCTTCTCTGATAACACATGAAGATGCTCCCCGGCTACAGCGCCTAAATGAACTTGGCGATACATTTGAAGGTCGCAAAGCCCTGGCCTTTGAAGGTACACTGCATGAGAACCGCCTTCGGACCCTCACCGGGTCATTTTATCCGGATGCAGAAATTAAAATGGCACACACAAACGACGAGATCCTGGAAAGGGTGGCTGAAAGTGACAGATATTTTGCATATATTGATCTATACAATTACCGGAGGGCCTCAGATCGCGGCATGCCCCTGCAAAGGCACCCGGTGGCCGACGAGGCTGCCGAACAGTTCGGGTATATCATGCCGCTTGAAACTACTTGGGACGGGGTGATAAAAGAGTATTTCAAACACGATGGCGGTCTGCTGAACTCCCAGCGTTACCGGTATATCATGGAAACCCATCTGGGTAAGGAGCTCGCCTCACTGCTGCTTTAAACTTAGGGGGCATCCTTTTTTATTAAAAGCATGAATCATGAGTGAATTACACTATATTTGATATAGGTATGGGTATAAATGCATAACTCTTGTAAAACCATCTTCTATGCAGGATAAAACCAACAGGGAACTCTCACAGGAGTTAAAGCAGCTAAGGCTCTTGTTTGACAAAGAGGTATCAGAACACAACAAGCTAAAGGAAAGGCTCAGGTCTGTTGAATTAATGCTGGACCAAAAGGAAATGGCTTCGGAGGAAAAACTTGTTGAAAGCGAAGAGAGGTTCAGGGCAACTTTTTACTCAATAGGCGACGGAGTTATTGCCACAGACAGCGACGGTAAAATAACTGACATGAACCCTGTTGCTGAAGATATGTGTGGGTGGAAAATGGAGGAGGTGTCGGGCAAACCACTGACTAAGGCTTTCAGGATTGTTAATGCAACAACCAGAAAATCTGTTGTTAATCCGGTACAGAAAGTAATAAGGAGCGGCAGGATTGAAGGCCTGGCGAACCATACGGTACTTATCAGCAAAGATGGCCGGGAGTATCAGATTGCCGACAGTGCAGCACCCATAAAAAACAAAGAAGGGGAGACAAGTGGTGTGGTTCTGGTCTTTTCGGATGTAACGGAAAAATACAAGTCTGAACAGATTTTAAAACGGACAAAAGAGCAGTACCGTATAATATCTGAAACTACGTCCGATTTTGCATTCTCATATATAAAAGGGAAAAAAGACTACAGGATTGACTGGCTCGGGGGTGCTGTGGAAAAGATCACAGGTTATTCTGCCAAAGAGATAAAAGCCAGAAAGTGCCTGCGTTTTATGGTTCATCCGGAGGATGCCAAAATATTTGAAAAGCATGTACTGGCATTATGCCCGGAAGAAGATTCCATGTGTGAGCTGAGGATCATTGCTCACGGTGGTGAAAGCAGGTGGCTGGCAGTAAATACAGTCTGTATTGATGATGCTCAGAATGGCGTACAGAAAATCTACGGAGGTTGTAAAGACATTACAGGACGGAAAACTACGGAAGAAGCCCTTGTTGAAAGCAAACGGCAACTTGAGACATTTTTGCAGATAAGTCAGACAATTGCCACATCATTTGAGCAGGAGAAAGTCATGCAGATGATCGTGGATAATGCAACTGATGTTATGGGCCTTGACAGCGGAGCAATTTATCTGCTGAAGGATAAGGAAAACATAAGCCTGGAAGCTACCACACCCCCGCTGCCATCCGGCTTTCCTGAGAAATTCAGGATTGCTTTTTTGAAAGATCATCCGCATATTAAAAGGGCAATTATATCTGGCAAACTCATAAAGATGCATGATGCATTAACCTCAGAGCTTTCTCCTGCGGAGAAGGAAATTGTCAGACTAAAGGGGCTGAGATCAAATCTCTATATGCCAATTGTTCTCCGCGGACAGGCAATCGGAATACTGATACTGTCGTCGGTCAACAGAAAATACCTTTTCAGTGAAGAAAGCATCTCTTTACTTCAGGGATTTGCCGGTCAGGTGGCGCATATTATTGATAACACCCGGAGCTTTGAAGCATTAAAAGAATATGCTGCGGAGCTGGTCAGAAACAGGACCGAACTTGCAAAAAGCGAGAAAAAGCTAAAGAACATTACCTCCTCCATTCAGGACATAGTTTTTACACTCGACCGTGAACAGCGTCATACAGATGTGTTCGGCTCCTGGGTGCAAAAACAGGGTTTGACGCCAGAGCATTTCCTGGGCAGGAAGGCAAGCGAGATCATGGGTAAAGAACTGGCCAAAGTGCACGAGGATGCCAGTGCCAGGGCGTTGAAGGGTAAATATGTTGTTTATGACTGGTCTGTAGATAGCCAAAAGGGTACACTATATTATCAGACATCACTTTCCCCCCTGTATTCAGAAAATGGTGATGTGGAGGGTGTGGTTGGCGTGGGCAGGGATGTCACAGAGCAAATGTTGATGGCAGAATCTCTTCGCAAAAGCGAGGAGAAACACCGCAGGCTATTTGAGACAATGTCGCAGGGAGTGATATACCAGGCGGCTGGCGGAAACATCATATCTGCCAATCCTGCATCCGAAAAGATCCTTGGCTTGTCTCTGGATCAAATGCAGGGCAAAACTTCTATGGATCCGCGCTGGAAAATGATCACTGAAGACGGGAAGGAAGTTCCGGGAAGTGAGCATCCATCCATGATCGCTTTAAGTAAAGGAAAGAAAGTGGGCCCGGCAATCAGGGGCATCTACATTCCTGAAAAAGATGAGTATGCCTGGTTATCCATCACGGCAACTCCGCTGTACCGAACGGGAGAGGATAAACCCTTTCAGGTATACGCTGTTTTTGATGATATTACTTTGGATAAAAAACACGAAGATGAGATTAAAAAACAGCAGCAGCTGATTAATGCAATATTAAAAAAACTGCCCATAGGGATTGCTGTAAATACTGTAGGCCCTGAACCAGAAATTGAGTTAATCAACGACAATTTTGCCCGGATATATGGAGTAAGTAAAGAGGACCTGTCAACACCGGGCTCATTCTGGGAAGCGGTTTATGAAGACAAAAAGTTCAGGGAGGAGATCAAAAACAGGGTTCTGGCCGATATGGAAAGCGGTGACCCTGAAAGGATGAAGTGGCATGATATTCCTATTACAAAAAACGGAAAGGTTGCAAAGTATATATCAGCACAGAACATTCCCCTGGAAGACAGTGGAGTTGTAATTTCAACAGTATTAGATATAACTGAGCGAAAGCGTTCAGAGCTTGCCCTGAAAGAAAGTGAAACCAAGTTCCGGACCCTGTTTGAAACTGCCAATGATGCAATCTTCCTGATGGATAAAGATGTGATTTTTGACTGCAACAAAAAAGCTGAAGAGATCTATGGATGCAAAAAAGATCAGATAACAGGAAAGACACCGAATGATTTTTCCCCTGAGTACCAATCTGACGGTATAGCTTCTGCCGTAAAGGCCAATGAAAAGATCCGGGCAGCATTAATTGGAGAGAAACAGTTTTTTGAATGGCAGCACAAACGCTGTGACGGAACATTGTTTGATGCGGAAATCAGCCTTAGCTGCTACCGAATCAACAAGAAGCCCTACACTCAGTCTATTGTCCGGGATGTTACCGAAAGAAAACGGGCTGAAGCAGAACTTATAAAAGCCAAGGAAAAGGCCCAGGAAAGTGACCGTCTTAAATCAGCATTCCTGGCCAATATGAGCCACGAAATACGTACCCCAATGAATGGGATCATGGGGTTTGCAGAATTGCTGAAAGACCCCCTGCTGCCGGCTGAGAGGCAGCAGCAATATGTGGGGATTATAGAAAAGAGCGGTGTAAGAATGCTCAATATCATAAATGACATTCTTGATATTTCCAGGATAGAAGCGGGATTAATGGATGTGGAGCTTTCAGTGTCAAACATTAATGAACAGCTGGAATATGTTTACAGTTTCTTTAAGCCACAGGTTGAGGCAAAAGGTATAAATCTTCTGCTTTCAGAAAAGCTTCCTGCAAAGCAGGCTGTTATAACAACTGACAGGGAGAAGCTTTTTGCCATTTTGACCAATCTTGTTAAGAATGCTTTGAAATATACCAATGAGGGATCTATTGATTTTGGGTGCGTAAAAAAGGGATCTTTCCTTGAATTTTTTGTCAGCGACACGGGTATAGGCATACCAAAAGACAGGCAGCAGGCTGTTTTTGACCGTTTTGTACAGGCAGATATAGAAGACAAGGATGCCTACCAGGGTGCCGGACTGGGTTTATCAATATCCCGGGCTTATGTGGAAATGCTGGGAGGAAGCATACGGGTTGAAAGCGAAGTCGGCAGGGGATCTGCATTTTATTTTACAATTCCCTGCAATAGTGAGGATAAATCAAAAGAGGCAGCCCAAACATATAAATCAACCGGACCGGAATATATTCAGAATAAAAAGCTGAAAATATTAATTGTTGAGGATGATGATATGTCCACTTTGCTTATCTCGAAATATATGCAACCATTAAGCAGGGAAATTATTTATGCCGGCAACGGATCAGAAGCCGTTGAAACCTGCATGCAGCATCCGGATATTGACCTGATCCTGATGGATATAAAAATGCCCGGAATGAGTGGTGATGAGGCCACAAGGCAGATACGCAGGTTCAATAAAGACGTTGTCATTATAGCACAGACCGCCAGGGCACTGACTGGTGAAAAGGTAAAAGCCATGCAGGCTGGATTCAATGACTATATTACCAAGCCCATTAATAAGTCAGACCTTTTAAAATGTATTGAAAACAGTATACGGGAAAAAGGTTGTTGATTAATCGGGTAACTTATTTCCGGTGGCCTGATTTCAGGACATAGCGCACAAGCAGGAAATTTACAGGTATCACTATTGCAAAAACAGGTATCGGAGCCAGCTGCTGGCTTACACCAAGCCATATAAATCCATTCAGCAGTATGATGTGCAGGGCATAATTCAGTGCATGGGAGGCCCCGAACCCAACACCTTTTAACAAAGTGGGCCTGGTCTGAAATGTAAAGTGACTGGAAAGAAGGAAGTTCAATAGAAAACTGATTAAATACCCGATAGTGTATGCAATATTCGTTTTAAGGAACTGAAGCAGTAAAAGATACATGCCGTAATGGGTAACCGTGGCAATGGTTCCTACTATGGAAAAACGAAAAAGCTCATACATCCTTCCCCTTCCCCTTAAAAGCTTAAATAAAAAGCAACTGAGACGGTTATCTGTTTGCACTTTTTTATCCTATAATTGCGTTTTAAAATATATCCACATAATTATTCAAAAGTACACGACATTTTAATCCGGCGCAAATATGCGAACAGATTATACTTAAATGCATCCTGTTGTTAATCAGATAAAAAAGTGATGTACCTTTGCATAATGAAATTCAGGAACCCTTGTAAGAAATGTCTGTAAAAGATTATCTTATCCTTCCCTTTGTCTTTTTGCTTTTTTCTCCAATGCTTGCAGCGCAGGATGTGGTAATCAATGAGGTAATGTCTTCCAATGCATCTGCCTGGCACGACGAAGATGGTGATTTCGAAGACTGGATAGAGCTGTACAATCCAGGCCCGGAGGCTGCCGGACTTAACGGATATGGCCTGTCGGATGATTATGATGACCCTTTTAAGTGGACGTTCCCGGATGTTGTAATTGAGCCTGAAGGATACCTGCTTGTATGGGCATCGGGGAAAAACCGCAAAGAGGGTAATCAGCCGCTGCATACCAGTTTCAGGATAACACAGGCAGGCGAAGAATTATTGTTAACTCATTCTGATGGTAAAAGGCTTGACGGGCTTGCTCCAGTTTTCATCCCGACCGATGTATCATATGGCAGACAGCCCGACGGGAGCGCTGATTGGTACTATTTTACCGAACCGACTCCGGCTGAGACAAACATTACAGAAGGATTCAGTGAGCTTCTTTCGCCTCCGGCATATTCAAAAATGAGCGGCTTTTACAACGAAGAATTTGAATTGAAAATTTCACATGAAGATCCGGATGTGACCATTGTATATACCCTGGATGGGTCTGCTCCCGGTTTAGAGAATCTTGACGGCACGACATACTATTATAAAAACAGCTACCCCCAGAATCCCGGCGACCCTTTCGGAGAGTTAATTCCCGCCAGCTTCAGATCAATGATATACGATGGTGAGATCAGTGTCTACGACAGGTCAGCTGAGCCAGACCGCCTTACCGGCATCTCTTCAACCTGGCACGCTAAACCTGACTACTTCCCTGATAACCCTGTTTTTAAGGGCACTGTGGTCAGGGCAATTGCATTAAAAGATGGCGCCATGGAAAGCCCGGAACAGTCTGCCGTATTTTTCGTCAGTGAAAAAGGAGAAGACAGGTATACTCTCCCTGTGGTTTCATTGTTAACGGATGAAAGTCATTTGTTTGATTATGAAGAGGGTATTTATGTTGCAGGTGTTGATTTTGACAACTGGAGGCTGAACAACCCCGCGACAGACTATCCTTATGCCGTTTACAATGCCATGCGCAGGGGCGAAAGCTGGGAGTATCCTGCACATTTTATATTTATGGACAAGGGCGGTGAAGTCCTGATAGACCAGGGTATCGGCTTCAGGATACATGGAGGGTGGACACGATCATATCCGGCCAAATCACTAAGGCTTTATGCCAGAAATAAATACAGCAGGTCACATTTTGAACACCAGATATTTGACGACACCGGATTCAACTCCTATAAACGCCTTTTGCTGAGGAATTCCGGTCAGGACTGGAAGTGGACAATGTTCCGGGATGCAGCAATACAGAGGATGGTAAGGGATATGAATATAGAAACGCAGGCATATCGCCCCGCGATACTGTTTATCAACGGTGAATACTGGGGGATTAAAAACCTGAGGGAAAGATACGACAAGCACTATCTTGCCCGGGTATATGGCGTTGACGAGGAGTCGGTCGATATACTGGAGCTGGAAGGAAAGGTAGTGGAGGGTGACAACCTTCATTACAACAGCATGCTTGACTATATGGATGAGCACAGTATGGCTGACAGCATTCATTATGGGTATATATGTACTCAGATGGATGTGGACAACTTCATTGATTATCAGATTGCGAATATTTTCGCCTCGAATACAGACTGGCCAAACCGGAATGTTACATACTGGCGGACAAGGACAGATCAGTATATACCCGACGCCTCCAGAGGACAGGACGGACGCTGGCGCTGGCTGCTGTACGACACCGATGCTGGTTTCGGCTCATGGTCTCATGTGGGTTTTAATATGCTTGAATATTCTGCAGACCCGGTGCATGACTGGGGGAGCAGAATAATAAGGGAACTGCTCGATAGCAGGGTATTCAGGACCGCTTTTATAAACCGCTATGCGGACCTGCTGAATACAGCTTTTTTGCCGGATCGGACCATTGGCATAATAAAGGAAATGAAGCAGGCAATAGAACCGGAGATAAAAGAACATATTGCCCGCTGGGGAAGCCCTGCTTCGAAAGACGACTGGAAACACTTCATAGGAGAGATGCTGGATTTTGCCCTTCTAAGGCCGGGGTTTCAGAGAGACCATATAGTGGATTTTTTTGACCTTGATGGCCAGATAGATGTTACACTTGATGTTAACAATCAGCTGATGGGGTATATCCGCATCAACTCGATTGAAATAAAACATGGAACGCCCGGGATCAGCGAAACCCCCTACCCATGGAGGGGCAGGTATTTCAGGGGCGTTCCGGTGGTGGCAGAAGCAATTGCTGCACCGGGATACAGATTCTCACACTGGGGTGAGGATAATATGCAGGACGATAATCTTATTACGCTGGAGGCGGAAGGTAATATACATCTTGTAGCCCATTTTGAAAGATGTGATGAGCCGGTACTTTTGCATTACTGGATGTTCGACACCGGAATGCCAAACAACACCCCTCTGGAAGAACTGTTTTCAACATACAGTGCATTAAGCGAAAGCAAAATTGAATTCCGCAGCTCCCTTGAGGGCTATCCCTATTACGAGGGCCATCCGTTATGGCGCAAGGCCTCCATGGAAAGGCGCAATTCACCTACCGGCATTAATTACAGACAAGCCGGCAATAATGATATACCTTATCATGAATCTGAAATGCGGGGGCTGCAGCTGCGGCAGCCCTTTGCCGATTCAGGAAGGGAAAACACAATGATTCTGCACCTGCCTGCCAAAGGTTTTTCTGATATTGTTCTGAAGTTTGCTGCGCAGGATGAAGGTGCCGCCGACCGTCTGGTAATCGATTATCAGACCTGCGGGGATTGCAGCGACTGGGCAGACATCGGGATCTCAGCCCAGGATTTTTGGCTGGATGAGGAATACAGGCTGTTTACAGTTGACTTCAGTAATGTTGAAGAAGTTGAGAATAATGCCCACTTTAAGGTACGCATCCGTTTTGATGGTAAAGAGATGAGTGAAGATGAAGGCAGGCGTGTTACATTCAATAACATCAGCCTGGAGGGCAGATCACTTAACGCACATAATATATTTGCCTCGGCCGGGCCTAACGGGAGTATTTCCCCATCAGGCAGGATACCTGTTTATAGTGATACCAGTGTGAAGTTTGAAATAGTTCCGGATCAGGGTTACCGTATTGACAAATTCTGGGTTGACGGGATGAATATTGTTGACAGCCTGAATTTCAGGGATGATGGATCAGCTGATTATGTGTTTCATAAGGTAGGGGAAACGCATGATGTGCATGCAGGTTTTTTCCTGGACTGGGGGGATGCGGAAAATGATGAGAACAATGTAGTGATATCACCCAATCCCGCCCGGGATGAAGTAAACATTGCATCACAGGAGGTAGTGCACGGTATTGTGATAGTCAGCCTTTCCGGTCAGGTAGTTTACAGAAACGACTCTGTGAATGATCTGAAGCACTCAATAGATACCAGTGCCCTTAAACAGGGGTTCTTCATTTTGCTTATACAAACAGAAAAGGGGCCTGTTACAAGGAAACTGCAGGTTATCCACTAATTTACTATTCTGTCAATAATATATACCGGCCTGTTTTTAACTTCGGTAAAGATATATCCGATGTATTCGCCGATAATTCCGATGACTATAAAGAGCATTGCAAAACCAAAGCTCATAAGCAGTACAATTGTTGTATAGCCCGAAAACGGTTGCCCTGCAAACTTCATAATTATCGAATAAATGCCCACTGCCATGCTGAAGCCGCCAAACAGCACACCCAGGCCAAGACCAAGCCTTAGTGGCATATGAGAGAAGGTTGCTATGGCAGAAAGAGACAACAAGAACAGCCTGAAGAATGAATATTTGCTTTTACCTGCCTCCCTGCGGGGCGCTATATATGTTAATGAACTCTTTTTAAACCCCACCGACTGAACAAGTCCGCGCAGAAACCTTGTCTTTTCCCTGTAGTTATTTACGATTAACCCTGCCACACGTTTGGATATCAGAAAGAAATCGGATGCCATTGGTTCAAAATCACCTTTTGACAACAGGTTTATCGCCCTGTAAAAAACTGTTGAACCGAGTTTCCTCATCCATCCTCCGCCTGACCGGTGGTCGCGGGTCATAGTGACTATTTCGGATCCTTCCGTAAAGCGTTCGGTCATCAGCGGAATTTCTGAAGGCGGATGCTGCAGGTCAGAGTCCATACAAATAACTGCATCACCCGCAGCATGTTCAATACCGGCAAGCATAGCGGCTTCGTGCCCGAAGTTCCTGCTGAAGTGAATGACCTTTGCTGCCTGCGTACCAGAAGCAATCCCGTTGAGCAGATCCGGGGTTTTATCGCTGCTCCCGTCATTTACAAAAATGACCTCAAAGCCAAAGCCCAGCTTGTTCTGTTGTTTTATTACCCGGCTTAGTTCACTCCAGAAAGAAACGACAACATCCTCTTCGTTGTAAACCGACACGACAACAGAGATCTTTTTCTGTATATCCATATCTATAATGGTTATCCTTTTGCAAATATCAATACTATCTGCAAACAAATACTGTTTTATATGCCGGAAACTGAAAAATAAGATATTTTTCTCATTTTTGTGCAACCTAAAAACCCAAATCTCAAGACAAAATTAGATGAACAAGCTACCGGGATTAGCTGTAACAGTGATAATAGGCATTTTATTGATGTTTTATTTTTTTGAAACACCGATAAAGTCCCCCGGTCAAACTTTTTTTGCTACCGGAGGTGATGGCCTGAAGGATTATTATACCACCAGTTATTACATAAAGTATGATACCTCATACACCCATTCGATGGTGATGAACTATCCGCACGGAGAGCACATCATGTTTACCGGAAGCCAGCCCTCACACAGTATGCTGCTGAAGCTGGTAAACGACTATATTACTGATATTGGAGACTATACCGTAGGGGTAATGAATATTGCGATGCTAATATCGGTTGTAGCCGGTATGGTGTTTATCTGCCTGCTGCTTATCCATTTTAGGCTGAACTATCTGTACAGCGCTCTGGTGTCGGCAGGGATCGCATTTCTTTCGCCGCAGCTTGCAAGGATGGGCGGGCACTTTTCCCTGTCGTATGTTTTCGTGATCCCCGCCATACTCTATCTTATTGCCATTTTTCACCACAGGGCTGCTGTATGGAAGAGCATCCTTCTTGGGGTTTTTATGCTCTGGGCCATCGGGGTGCATGTTTATATGCTCGGTTTTTACTCTTTTATTGTGGTGTCTTACTGGATATACATTTTTGCATCACAGCGCACCGATTTAACGACTTCAAAATGTATATTGCACTTTTCACTGCAGTTTCTTTTACCCCTTATTCTCTTTTTACTGTTTTCCGTTATTACCGATACAGTGGCAGACAGGACAGCATACCCATGGGGCTTTTTATACTACAAGGCTTATCCGGAAAGCGTGCTGCTGCCGATAGACATGCCTTACGGGGCCTTTCTGTCAAGGTTCAGTGACTTCAGCCATATAGACTGGGAAGGCCGGGCATTTGTCGGTATGGCAGCTGCAACAGGATTTCTGATCATGTTGGTATTATTCTTTGTCCGCCTTATAAAAAAGCAATATATCCCTGCCTTTAAACCGGCAGGCGATAACCTTATACTCAACATATTCTTCTGGACATCTGTGCTGGCTCTGCTCTATTCATTCGGCATCCCTTTTATATTTGGGCTGGAAGGTCTTGTTGAATATATCGGTCCTCTCAGGCAAATGCGGGGTATAGCCAGATTTTCATGGCTGTTTTTTTATGTTATCAACATTTATGTTTTCTGGAAGATCTGGCATTTAAAAGAGTATTTACACCGCTACCTCTGGATGGTGCTGGTAGTAGCCGCTATTGGGGCTCTCTGGACTGATGCCTTTTATAATGCCGACTACTGGAGCAGGAGAGTCAATAACGAGCTGCCGGAGAGCCGGTGGGCCTGTGATCTTAAGACCGGTGAATTCCAGGCAATTCTGCCAATACCCTATTATCACGTTGGTTCGGAAAATATCTGGATAGAACCAAGAGGGGGTATTGATATGTATGCATCAATAGTTTCCTGGAAAACCGGCCTGCCGTCAATGGGGGTCCTTCTTAGCCGCACCTCGCTTTCACAGACTATAGGCAACTGTGAACTGATCTGGGAGGCATACCGGAAACCCGCTGTTCTTGAGCTAATGGACCGGGGAAAGGATATTCTTATCGTTGCCCTTAATGATGAACCGATACCTCCCCCTCAAAAGCAACTGCTTGAGCTGTCGGAAAAGCTCCGGGATGAGGGCCGCTTCAGTTTGTTAAGACTTAACCCCGATACCCTTGACTCGTATTATGAAAAATTGTATAAAAAAGAATATTCTGCCTTTGGCGAAAAAGAGCTGTTCATGCATAATGGCTACTACTACGGTTCAGCAATACCTGATTTTTCGGTTTTGGATTTCCCCGATTATGGCCAGGACATTTTTTATATCACACCGGGAAGCAAGACAATGAGTTTTGGTTCGCGTGAATACTTTATTGACCAGCCAATACCAGCAACAGAACCTGAAAGGGAATACGTGCTGTCATTCTGGATAGAGGGGGTACATACAGACCTTTTTCTGCGATCACAAATGATAATCGAACTGAAGGATAAGTACGGCAGCGTATATGACTACACCCTTACCGACCTTTTTCGTCATGTAGTTACTACAGATGGCAACTGGGCACTGATAGAGAAAACCATACATGTGCAGAATCCAGGCGACCGTATTCAGTGCCTTTTACGAAACTCATTGCTGAAAAACAAAAGCTTCACCTTCGACCATGTTATCATAAGGGCTGCAGACACTGATGTTTACAAAGAGGGCAGGGGATGGCTTATGCGCAACAACCGTTTCTTTATAAGATAAGCACCTTTCAGTTGACAAACATGCTGTAGTGGTCATATAAACTGAGGATATTGCTAACATAGCTTACCGGTTCCAGGCCCGATGCATAGCCATACTTCACTTCCTCCCTGTTGTAGTACTCCGGATTGGATTTTTTAAGCATATAGGTTTCCACATTCCCGTGCCACCGGTCAGGGTCTGCCCCGTGAGACTCAGCAAGCCTGCGGGCGTCCTGCACATGACCGTGCCCGACATTGTAGGAGGCCATCACAAAAAGTTTTCTCTCTTCATTATCCTGAATGTGCTCCTTCCAGTATTCATCGAGCCATTTTATGAAAGCTGTTGCGGCTGCAATGTTCTCTTCCGGATCATAGGGGTCTTGTGCCCCGTGTTCGCCGGCTGTACCAGGCATTAACTGCATCAACCCGGCTGCCCCTGCCCATGACACTGCCCCGGGATCAAACCTGGACTCCTGGTATGCAAGTGCTGCCAGCAACCGCCAGTCCCATCCGATAAGTTCTGCATATTCCTTAAACAGATCATCGAAAGGGGATATTTGCCCCCCGGTAACCGGGAAAAGTTCACTTCCATAACGGGCCCTGAACGCAAGACGGTTTTCGAAATATTTATTGTAGATAACGTAATAGTCGACTCCCTCGCGAACTTCCTGCAGCCAATTATTGATTGTGTCCTGCAGCATTACGGATGACGGCCTGAGGGCCCATGCTGTTTGCTGCGGAAGGCTTATTGCTGTTTCAACGTCAAGGTCGCGGTAGTATGCAGCCTGTATCCTGGCAATGTTTTCATCGGCAACAGTGAAGTCTATCTTTTTTTCTGCCACCATTTTGATAAGATTTTCGGTAGTTAGCTGTTCGCCCCCCTCAATAATTATTATCTCTTCACCAATTTCAGCCGAAAGGTTCTGCAGCCTGTCTGCATAAGCGGAGCCCCTGCGCACATGTATGGTTTTACCGGCGAGTTCAAGGGGGTTACGTATCACTTCCTGTTCAATCTGATGCCTCATCATCTCACGCCAGTTGTCGGGTTTCCGTTGCACAAGAACCTGGCGGGTCATGTTTAATGGATCAGTAAATGCGAGTCTTTTACGCCTTTCGGAAGTTACAGTAAGATTATATGCAATAATATCCCCACTGCCCTGCTCAAGCATTTCGATCATCTCATTGAAGTCGCGGGCAAGTATTATGCGTATTGGCAGCCCCAGATCATCCTGGAGCATTTGCAGAAGCTCGTACTCGTAACCCATTACCTCCCCGCGATAGATAAAGTAACTTATCGGGCTGTAGCTTGTAATTGCAACTAATTCGCCCCTTTCCCTGATATTGGGCAGATCCGGAAGAGCCTGCCCGTTATGTTGGCCGCCGCATCCCCAGAAAAAAGACACAATCATGATGTAACAAACGGCAAATACTCCTGCAGATGATTTCATAGTCATAAAGATATTTATATATAGAATAAATTACAAAATGTTTTGAAAATGTATGGGTTTGGATTAAGCCATATAAATTTTTAT
>SLKR01000021.1 GCA_007134525.1 Bacteroidales bacterium
TAACCGAGGTTGGGAGTTATCTTGATATAAGCGAGAACAAAATATACGGGGTTGCCACCTTTTATGACAATTTCCGTTTTTCGCCGCTGGGGAAATTCCATTTCAGGCTGTGTCACGGTACTGCCTGCCATGTGGCAGGTGCATCCACGATTTTGAAAGAGCTTGAAAAACTTCTGAAGATAAATGAGGGCCAAACCGGCGAGGATGGTTACTTCAGCCTCGAGGTTGTGAGCTGCATGGGAGCCTGCGGGCTGGCACCCATGATTCAGGTTAATGACAAATTCTATACAAATCTTACCCTGGATTCATTAAAGGAGATAGTTGTTTCCATAAGGAAAATAGATAAAACCAGTTTATGATACCGGAAAAAGGTTCAGAAAGAAAGGAGTTCCTGATAAACAAGGTATTGCTTGACAGGGAAAGGGATAACAATTCCTCTCTAAAAAAACCATTGTCTTATATTTCCGGAGAGAGGGTAAACAGGCCCCTGATATACGTGGGGATGGCAACCTGCGGGCAGATAGCAGGAGCGGGTGATACTGCGGCTGCTATTAAGGAATACCTTAATGACCACAGCATTGATGCTGACCTGATAGAAGGTGGGTGCAACGGGTTGTGTAGTGAAGAACCTATTGTTGATGTTCAGCTCCCCGGCAAAACAAGGCTTTCCTTTCCGCGGATCACCAGCTCCAGGGTGCAGAGCCTCCTGGATGAAATACTCAACGATAACCTGCCGGAAATCGAGCCACTTGGACAGTATGATAATCCAGTTCTGAGAAAGTGGGAAGGCATCCCGATGATGGACGCCCACCCCTTTTTCCTGAATCAGGAAAGATTGCTGCTGGAACATTGTGGGTTGGTTGATCCGGTATCTGCGGAAAACTATATTGCAAGAGGTGGTTATTGGGCTTTTTCGGATATCATATCAAGACTCACCCCGGCACAGGTATGTGAAGAGGTAACAAAGAGCGGCCTGAGGGGGCGGGGAGGGGGAGGTTACCCCACCGGTACCAAGTGGTCCGCTGCACTAAGCACAGTGAGTGAACAGAAATTCCTTGTTTGTAATGCCGTTGAGAGCGATCCGGGCAGTTATATGAACCGGGCAATAATTGAGAGCAACCCCCACCGTTTGATAGAAGCCGTTTTAATTGCCTCTTATGCAATAGGTGCAACCAGGGCTTACATATTCATTAGAGAGGAGTTCGGTCTTGCCGTAGAGAGGCTGGAGAGCTCAATTGAGCAGGCACGTGATTACGGCCTTATCGGACACAACATACTCGATTCGGGTGTAAATATTAACATAGTTGTTAAAAGGGGGGCCAGGGCTTTTGTATGTGGCGAGGAAACCGCACTTAACAACAGTATAGAGGGTAAAAGGGCGATGCCTTCATCAAAGCCTCCCTATCCGGCTGAAAAGGGCTTATGGAACAAGCCGACAATAGTAAACAATGTTGAAACACTTTTCAATATACCACTTATACTCAGCAGGGGGGCAAAATGGTTTTCAGGTACCGGAAGTGGTAACAGCAAGGGTACCAAACTTTTTACACTTTCAGGAAACATAAAGCACTATGGCACTGCTGAAGTACCCATGGGTATAAAGTTCAGAGACGTAGTCCTGAAAGTTGCCGGAGGGTTAAAAAAGAACAGTGGCGGACCGGAATCTGAAGGAACAGTCGACTTTAAAGCGGTTGTGCTTGGGATAAACAGCGGCAGTTATATTACTGCCGACCACCTTGATACCCGGGTTAGCTTCGGGGAGCTTGAGAAGATCGGAGCTGCCCTGGGAAGCGGTGCATTCGTGGTTCTTGACCGCGATGTATGTATGGTTGATCTTGCAAAGTATTTCACCGGCTTCTTTAAACGTGAGAGCTGCGGTAAATGCATCCCATGCAGGGAAGGTACTGCCCGGATGCTGGAGATAATGGAAAATGTTACCCGTCGTCCGGCTGAAAACAATTCATTCCAGACCCTTGAGCGCTTCAAGGGGGTAATGCAGCTGAGGAACCTTTCAGGGGTTATAAGTGAGACCTCACTCTGTTCGCTTGGAAAGTCATCACCCAATGCAATACTGAATACCCTGAAGTATTTCAAGGATGAAATCGATGCCCACATATTTGAAAGAAGGTGCGATGCCGGTATTTGTACTGACCTCAGGGTTTACTCCATAGATGTGGATGCCTGCACAGGATGTACTGCATGCTTTAAAAAGTGCCCCGTAGATGCGATAATAGGCTCTCCAAGGTATCCGCACTTCATTGTTCAGGAAAAATGTATAGCATGCGGCAGTTGTTACGATGCCTGCAAGTTCAATGCAGTTATCATTAAATAGATTATTGCGGTAATATGGATTTTAAGATAGAGGTAAATAACAGGATGATAGAGGCCGGCGAAGGAGAAATGCTCCTTGGCGTATTGCAAAGAAATGGTTTCAGGATACCCACTCTATGCCATATGAACCGTTTTTCGCCAACCGGTGCATGCCGTCTCTGCGTTGTAGAGGTTGAGGGTAAGAGTGACCTTATCACATCTTGTTCCTGCCCCGTTAAAGAGGGCATGAGGGTAAAAACAAACTCCCGAAGGGTTATACATGCGCGTAAGTCGCTTGTAGAGCTGCTTCTTTCAAACCATCCCGACGACTGTCTCTATTGCCAGAGAAATGGTGACTGTGAACTGCAGTGGCTTGCAGGTGAATTGAACGTAAGGGAGCGACGCTATTTTGGTGAAAAGAACAAGTTCTTTCCGGACTATTCAAGCTCAAGCGTAGCGCGAGACCCGGCAAAATGTGTTCTGTGCTCCCGTTGTGTGCGGATCTGTGAGGAAGTGCAGCTTGTTACAGCCATTGATTTCATTTCAAGAGGCAATAAAACCAAGGTAAACAGTGCTTTTGGTCAGGGACTTAACGTTTCCAGCTGTATACATTGCGGACAATGCATTCAGGTATGCCCGACAGCTGCCCTTCTTGATATATCGCACCTTGAAAAGGTTCAGGCCGCACTGGCATCGGACAAAAAAAGAGTATTGTTCTTTATAAGTCCTTCAGTAATCGCATCGGTTGCCGAGAGGCTTGATATGCGGCCAAAGGATAATATTTTAAACCAGTTGGTATCTGCACTCAAGAGATGTGGTGCAGACAAGGTGTTTGACCTTGGGTTTGCCAATGATATAAATATCATGGAAGATGCCGGCAGGCTGGTGCAAATTCTAAAAGGAGGCATTAAAGGTGAATTTCCGCTGATCTCTTCCTGTTGTCCTTCATGGGTAAGGTATGCACAGGAGTTCAGGCCCCGTACACTTAATCTGCTTTCACTGTCGAAATCACCCCAGCAGGTTATGGGTACAGTGCTGAAGACCACGTATGCAGAACAAACCGGAACTGATACCGAGGATATATATACAGTTGCTGTAATGCCTTGTGTGGCAAAAAAATATGAAGCATCACTTGAGAAGAATACCCATAAGGGAATTTCGGAAGTAGACTCAGTGCTTACTGTAAGGGAGCTGCTCAGGATGCTGCGCAGTTACGGACTTAATCTGTCGCAGATGGATGAAGAGGAAATTGACACGCCATATGATGTTTCATCCTCTGCCGCGTGGAAGCTGGGTTACTCCGGAGGAAAGGCCGAGGCTGTAGCTAGGGAGGTATTTAATATGACCACTACTGGCAAAAAGGAAGGCTTCAGGTTCAATCTCCCCAAGAACCAGTCGGTAAGGAGGGAGACTAAACTAAGTATAGGTAAATCCCAGATTGGTTTTGCCTGGGTGAGCAGTATCGCTGAGGCTGAAAAATACCTCCAGGAGCTCGAGGAAGAAGGGCGTGATGATATTCACTACATTGAGATAATGGCATGCCTTGGTGGTTGTGCCGGGGGAGGAGGTCAGCCTATCAGCCGGGGTTTTGAAAATGCCAGGGCCAGGAAGCGGTTTTGTGTTGAAATGGAGAAGCTGAGCCCGGTCAAATTACCCTCAGAAAATCCTGTCCTTAAACCGGTGATGGGTGATTCGGGATTTGACCCTGGTAACAGTGAGGCCAGAGAATGGCTGATCAACAGGTTTATTAAAAAGCAAGGATAATGTCCGCAGGCGAAAGAGAAATAATATACACGGTAAAAGACAGGTGCAGGGTTTGCTATACCTGTGTAAGGGAGTGCCCTGCAAAGGCCATCAAGATAATGAACGGCCAGGCAGAGATAATGACTGAGAGGTGTATTGCATGCGGCAACTGCATAAGGGTATGCAGCCGTGACGCAAAAATGTTCGTTTTCTCGATAGACAGGGTGAAAGATCTTCTTAACAGCCGCTACAAGGTTGCCGCCATTGTTGCACCGAGTATTTCGGGAGAGTTTACCGATATTAAGGATTTCAGGCATTTTGTCGGGATGATAAAGGCTCTTGGCTTTGACTATGTCAATGAAGTTGCATTCGGAGCGGAACTGGTTGCCAGCAAATACAAGGAGATGCTTGAATCCAGGCCAAGCCGGCCTCTGATTTCGACTTCGTGTCCGGCAATTGTAAGTTATGTAGAAAAGCATCACCCCCAGATAATAGATTCGCTTATGCCGGTGGTATCACCAATGATAGCTACTGCCAAGGTAATAAGGGAGAGGTATGGTGCCGACACCCGAATAGTTTTCATAGGCCCCTGTATAGCTAAAAAACATGAAGCTTCAAAGGAACAGTTTGACGGCCTGATTGATGAGGTAATCTCTTTTGTGGAGCTGCGGAGAATGTTTGAAGAAAAGAAGATAAGTGAAGACAGGGTAGAACCACAGGAGTTCGACCCTCCTGTAGCAGGTAAAGGAGCTATTTTCCCGATCAGTGGTGGTATGCTTCAGACAGTTGATCTTGAGGAGGACTTTGTTAAAGGTGAAATCATTGTGGCTGAAGGCCGGCGGGATATAATCGAGGTATTGAGGGAGTTCGAAGAGGGTTATCTTGAGGCTAAAATGTTTGATCTGCTTTGTTGCAATGGATGCATCAATGGCCCGGGAATGAGCAATAACAAGCAATTCTTCTTTAAAAGGAAGAATATATCTGATTTTGCTAAAAGGAGATACGACCTGATCGACATGGAGCAGTGGCAAAAGGATCTCGACCAATTTCTGAAGCTTGATCTTAGCCGTGAGTTTATGGCTGATGACCAGCGGTTTCCAGGCACTTCGAGAACTGATGAGGTTCGTGAGGTGCTCAGGAAGTTTGGCAAAAAGGAGCCTGAAGACGAGCTTAACTGCGGTGCATGCGGTTATGATACCTGTTACGAACACGCCGTTGCCATAATACAGGGAATAGCTGAATCAGAAATGTGCCTGCCCTATACTATTGAGAAGCTGCATGAATATATAGAGGAACTCGATGTTTCGAATAAAAAGCTGGAATCTACCCAGGCCGCACTGAAGCAGAGCGAGAAACTCGCTTCGATGGGTCAGCTTGCTGCAGGTATTGCGCATGAGGTCAATAACCCACTCGGGGTGGTGATTATGTACAGCCACATACTGCTGGATGATATGGATCCCTCATCTCCGTTTTACCGCGATCTGAAGTTGATAGTTCAACAGGCAGACCGTTGCAAGAAGATTGTTGGCGGACTGCTTAATTTCGCAAGGAAGAGCAAGGTGAAGATCGACGAAGTCAATGTAAAGAGACTGATAAACAACGGTCTTAAAACTTTATTGATTCCAAGGAGTGTTGATCTTGAAGTGAGGATAAATAACCAGAACCCCCTGATTGAGTGCGACCATGACCAGATAGTTCAGGTATTCTCCAATCTATTCAAGAATGCGATTGACGCAATGCCCGGAGGTGGTAAGCTTTCTATTCTAGTTGATGATGACAGCCATGGGGATATGGTAAATTTCAGGGTAAGGGATACCGGAACAGGAATATCAAAGGATATCATGGAGAAAATGTTCGAGCCCTTTTTTACCACCAAGGAAACAGGGCAGGGTACAGGTCTTGGTTTGCCCATAATTTACGGAATAATCAAGATGCACCGAGGGACCATAAAGGTTGACTCTAATGATGATCCGGCCAAAGGACCCACGGGTACGACATTCTATGTGTCTTTGCCCCGCAGGTCGGTAGATGAGAAAAATAACAACAAAACATCCTGATTATGTTAAAAAAGGAAAAAAAGATCATTCTTATTGTTGATGATGATGCAGACTTTCTTTTCCAGCTCAAGGTAGGAGTCAGGGATATGGGGTTTGAAACTGTAACAGCTGGTACCCAAAAGGAGGCCGAAGATATTATAGACCGCATAAAGCCTGATCTTGCAATTCTTGATCTTATGATGGAGAAGCAGGATACCGGATTCATACTATGCCACAAGATCAAGGACAGATATCCGGGTGTGCCCATTATCATTGTTTCTGCGGTTACTTCCGAAACCGGTATGCTTTTCGATGTCAATACCGAGGAAGACCGCGACTGGATCAAGGCGGAGTTGTTTCTTGACAAAGGGATAAGAATGGACCAGCTGCACAAGGAAATAAATAAACTACTGAAGATATAATGGAAAAGCTTAACCTTCTGGTAGTTGACGATGAACCGGGTATCAGGAGCGGAGTAAACCGTATTCTGGAGAACTATTCCATCAGCTTCCCGTTTATGGATGAGGACTTTGGCTTTAACGTGGAGCTGGCGGAGACTGGTGAGGAGGCACTAGAGATTTTAAAGCAGAAGAAGATGGATATAGTGCTCCTGGATAATAAACTTCCCGGTATTCAGGGCATAGAAGTGCTGGAGTACATAAATGAGCATCGCATTGATGTTGTAGTGGTAATGATCACCTCCTATGCTTCCCTCGAACTAGCCGTCAAGGCTACTCGCCAGGGGGCTTATGACTTCGTGCCAAAACCATTTACTCCTAAGGAACTTCGTGCATCAATAGAGACAATTACCAAGCAATTGTTTCTCAGGCGTATGACTCAGCGCCTCAATGTCGAGGGGCGGCAGGTGAGGTTTCAATTTCTGTCGGTACTCTCCCATGAGCTAAAGTCGCCCCTGAATGCCATCGAAGGTTATCTGCGAATGCTTCAGGATAAAAAGTTCGGTGAAAGCCTGGATGAATACATGGAGATCATAGACAGGTCAATGCATCGCATCCAGGGAATGCGCAACCTTATTATGGACATGCTGGACTTTACCCGAATAGAAAGTGGCAAAAAGAAGCGTAATCCGCGGGATATCAAAATTTGCGACATTACCCAGCAGTGTATTGATTCATTTCAGCCACTGTCAATTCAAAAAGACGTGGATGTATATCTTAACTGCAGTGAGAAAATAATAATGAATGCCGATCCCCAGGAAATGGAAATAATACTGAACAATCTTATTTCCAATGCTATTAAATACAACAAGCAGGGAGGAAGGGTAGACGTGAATCTGAGGAAGGATAAGTCAAGAGTGATACTCAGTGTTGAGGATACAGGCATTGGAATGAAAAAAGAGGATATAGGAAGGCTCTTTGAGGATTTTGTGCGCATAAAGAGTGAACATACCAAAGATATCAGCGGCAGCGGGCTTGGCCTTTCTATTGTAAAAAAACTGCTGGAGAATTATGAAGCGGAGGTAAAAGTTGACAGTGCACCAGGTGAAGGCAGCAGTTTTACTATAGAATTTAAGAACAAGGAATAAATAATACACAGAGATTCAGATGATGAAAAAAGTCAATCAGGAACTACCCGGAAAAACCATAGAGCGCTTGAGCCAGTACAGGCGCATTCTCTTCAATATAATGAATGAAGGGAAGGCCAACATATACTCCCACGAGCTGGCAAGTATGATGAACCTCACCTCTGTGCAGGTCAGGCGTGATTTGATGCTTATCGGATATTCAGGCAGTCAGAGCAAAGGATACGTGGTAAAGGATCTTGTTGAGCTGATTGGTAATATCATAGACAGCGATCATGGCCAGAAGATAATTATAGTTGGCATGGGAAACCTTGGCAGGGCTATCACAAGTTATTTTTCGGGTAAAAGAGAAAAGCTTTCAATTGTCGCTGCTTTTGACAATGACGAAAATAAAACCGACAGGATTATGTCAGGTATTCCATGCTATCATGTAAACAAATTAAATGAGGTTGTTCAAAAAGAAGGGGTCAGCATAGCCATCCTGACAGTTTCGCCTGAAGCGGCGCATACGGCAAATAAGCTGCTTCTGGAAGCAGGAGTAAAGGCGATAATGAATTACACCTCAATACCGCTTACAGTTCCTGAAGGCGTTCATCTGGAGGAGTATGACATGGTAACATCACTTGAAAAACTGGCATATCTGGTAAAATGAGAGTATTCTATCACACAGCAGAGGCAGCAGGAAAGATAAAAAACGCAGTTGTTACAACCGGGTCATTCGACGGGGTACATGTTGGTCATAAAATGATTATCGACAGGTTGAATGAGATCGCCGGCGAAATTGACGGTGAAAGCGTACTTGTAACATTTTATCCCCATCCACGAAAGGTCCTTTATCCGGATCTTCAGGGTCTTAAAATGATCAGTTCACAGAAGGAAAAGATTGAGCTGCTCCGCAAGTCAGGTTTGCAGAACCTTGTAATACTTCCCTTCTCAGTGGAGTTCTCCAGAACATCCTCAAGGGACTTTGTTGTAAACATGCTTATCAGTCATCTGCAGGCGAGGGTCATAGTCGTCGGACACAATCATCATTTCGGCTATGCACGAAAGGGTGATTACTCCTATTTGCACCGTCTTAGCCAGGATATTGGTTTCAGGGTTGAGGAGATCCCGCTGCAGATGATCGAGAACGAAACAGTAAGTTCAACAAAGATAAGAAAGGCGATTGCAGAAGGTAATATTCAGAGGGCAAATGCATATCTTGACCACCAGTATATAATTATCGGTGAAACCTTCAGCCCATCAGCCAGCAGGGGCCTTTCAGGTGAGCAGATTGTCGGTATGAAGATAACGGCCGGAGAAAAACTGATACCGCCTGCAGGTATTTATGCAAGTAATCTGGTGACCGGCAACAAATGGATGAAGTCAATGACCCTGATCTCATTGTCAGAAAATGGAGAACCATTGATTGAAAGTCAGCTTCTTTACGATGATTTCAGGGATTTCGGAACAGAAGCAGGTTTGTACTTTTATAAGAGAGTTTACGACGGAAGCACAGGTGCAAACGGGAAGTTTGCAGAAGATATCATACATAGTTCACGTGAGCTGGTTGAGGAACTCATATACTGAAATAATAAATAAAAGGAATTTTATGCCAGATGAAGGCTCAATGACTGTAACATTCCTTGGGACCGGCACTTCCACAGGTGTCCCTGTTGTGGCATGTGACTGCCATGTCTGCAGCAGCAAGGATCCCAGAGACCGCAGGCTCAGGACTTCGATTATGATCGAAAAAGGGAAAAAAAATTTTGTTATTGACTGCGGTCCGGATTTCAGGTATCAGATGATAAGGGAGAATGTTTCAGATATTGCAGCGATAATTTTTACTCATGGCCACCGTGACCATATTGCCGGACTTGATGATGTAAGGGCATTCAATTATGTACTTAATAAAACAGTTGATATTTACGCCAGCGAACAGGTAATAGACTCCATTAACAAGGAGTTCCCATATATTTTGAAGGAGAAACGCTTTTTCGGTTCGCCACAACTGCATTTCCATATAATTGGCAATTCCCCTTTCTCCGTAAACGGAGTAGAGTTTTTACCTATAGAGGTACTTCACCACAGAATGAATGTATTTGGTTTCAGGACAGGTGATTTTAGCTATATCACTGATGCAAGCCATATTCCTGAAAAGGAGATGAAAAAGCTTGAGGGCAGCAAAGTTTTGGTAATCAACGCACTCAGGAAGTCGAAACATATTTCTCATTTTTCACTCAATGAAGCCCTTGAGATAATAGGAAAGCTGCGTCCTGAAAAGGCTTACATTACCCACCTGAGCCATTTTATGGGTGTTCATGAAAGTGTAGAACGATCCCTGCCCGGGAATGTATCACTTGCATATGATGGCCTCAGGGTAATACTCTGAAAATAAAACACAAAACTGTTTTTTTAATCTTTTTAATGCTTATTTAAGCAAAAGAATGCCTAAATTTGTCATGAATTAGACAATTAGGTTATTATAATGATTTACTACCCTGAAAAATACCGTATTGAAGACAGGAGGATGAAGCCATTCATTGATCCTGACGAGATATGGGGTTATCTGAAGAATGTAAAGGCAGACAAGACAAGGGTCAGGGAGATTATTAAGGCTTCACTCGACAAAAAACGTCTTTCTCTTGAAGAGACCGCAGTGCTTCTGAATGCCAGCGACCACGATTTAATTGAGGAGATAAAAGAAGGAGCCAGAGCCCTTAAGGAGAAGGTATACGGTGAACGTATCGTGCTATTTGCTCCCCTTTATGTAGGTGACCTCTGTACCAACAACTGCCAGTATTGTGGTTTTCGCTCCTCGAACAAGGGGGTGCAAAGAATGACGCTGAGCGAAAACGAACTAATTGCTGAAACCACTGCCCTAATTGACCAGGGTCACAAAAGGCTCATACTGGTTTACGGGGAACATCCGAAATATTCACCGGAATTTATTGCTGAAACGGTCAGGATCGTATACGGGGTCAGGCACAAAAATGGCGAGATCAGAAGGGTTAATATTAATGCTGCCCCATTTGACATACCGGGTTTCCGTACAATTAAGGATGCTGGAATTGGTACTTTCCAGATCTTCCAGGAGACCTATCACGAACCGACATACATGAATGTTCATCTCGGAGGTGTGAAAAGGAATTTCGAATGGAGGCTCACTGCGCTTGACAGGGCACAGGAAGCCGGTATAGATGATGTCGGGATAGGTTCCCTTTTCGGACTTTATGACTGGAGGTTTGAGGTAATGGGGCTGGTTCGCCATGTTAACCACTTCGAGGCTGTATATAATGTCGGCCCACATACGATATCTTTTCCGAGGATACAGAATGCATTGGCCCTGAATATAATGAAAGACCACATGGTCAGGGATGAAGAGTTTGTTCGGCTTGTTTCAATATTAAGGCTTGCAGTACCGTATACGGGTATGATACTCACAGCGCGTGAGCCTGCACATATACGCGACCAGATATTGCGCTTCGGGGTTTCGCAGATTGACGGGGGTACAAACCTCGAACTGGGAGGTTATTCCAGGGGCCGGCAGGAAACACAGGACCTTAGCAGGGAACAGTTTCAGATAAATGACAGCAGATCGCTGTCTGAAATCATGGACGAATTGATAAGAAACGGTTACATACCTTCTTTCTGTACCGCCTGTTATCGGTTGGGGCGTACGGGTGAACATTTCATGGAGTTTTCGGTGCCCGGATTCATAAAGCGGTACTGTACACCAAATGCTCTGCTTACCCTTGCGGAGTATCTTGAAGACTATGCCTCTGAAGATACAAAAAAGGCAGGTTATGACCTCATTGAGGTAAAGATACGCGAACTGAAAAAGGGACAGAAAACTGATAAACTCAGGGAAAAGATTGGAAAAGTCAGATCAGGTGAAAGAGATCTCTATTTCTAACCAAAAAATAATCTGTCATGCAACAGACCATTATCTTGGGAATACTTGTTTTTGACCGGATCAAGGAAGCCGGACGTACCCAGGAGGTACTCAGCAAGTATGCGGATGTTATCCGAACTCGCCTGGGCTTTCATGAACTCTCCGACAAGGTGTGCAGCAGGCTAGGTACAATTGTGCTCGTATTGCAGGGATACCCTGAAAAATGGAAACCACTTGAAGATGAACTTGCGCAAATAGGTGGAGTGGAAATAAAAAGGATCAAGTTTGATTATATGTTTAAATAAAAGCATTTAAAATGATAGATGTCAGGATATTGGGTGTGCTGGTTGAGACCAGATCAGAGGCTGCTGCCAGGGTACAGGAAATACTTACAAAATATGGCTGTAACATCCGTACCAGGCTTGGCCTGCATACGCTTGAAGCGCCCGAATGCAGCAATTGTGGTTTGATTTTACTTGAACTCAGCGGAAGTCAGGATGAGTGTATAAGGCTTGAAAATGAACTTCTCGCCCTTGACAATGTCAGGGTCCAGAAAATGGTCTTTTAAGAGGAGTGTAACCGAAATAAATTATATTATTCAATTATGGCAAAAATTGTCCATTTCTCCGAGGCAGCTTCACTGGCCATTCACGCCATGGTGCTGATTGCCAAATCAGACAGTCATGTTAATGTAAACAGCATAGCTGCAGAGATGGGAGCCTCCCGTAATCATCTGGCAAAGGTTCTTCAGCAACTGGCAAAGCACAATTTCCTGAAATCTGTGCGCGGACCAAGTGGCGGATTTGTTTTAAACAGGGATCCTGACCAGATTTCTGTACTCGAGATTTATGAATCCATAGAAGGCAGGGTTGACCTGCCTGAATGCCCTCTCGACCGTAAGGTATGTCCGTTTAATAAATGCCTTGTTGACGGTTTGGTAAGGGATATGACCAATCAGTTTAAAAAATATTTTCAGGAGCAGACCCTGGCTGATTTTATTACCCGCTCCGCATAGCTTGTTCATGCCCCTTCGGCAGCCATTGATCTGCCCTTATTATTAATAAGTGACATGAATATATAATTACATATGTCAGAAGAATTTATTAGTTCAAACGAGGTTCTGATAGCTTTCGCCCTTACTCTGTTTGCAGGTCTTTCTACGGGAATAGGCAGTGCCATAGCCTTCTTTGCCAAACGTACAAACACTAAGTTTCTTTCTATAGCACTGGGCTTTTCGGCCGGGGTTATGATATACCTTTCATTCGTTGAGATATTTCCCAAGGCAAAAGAGATACTTAGCCAGGAAATGGGTGTTCAGGCTGCCTATTTGATGACTGTAACAGCTTTCTTTGCAGGAATTATACTGATTGCTGTCATAGACAGGCTGGTACCCGAATTTGAGAACCCCCATGAGCTGAAAAGGGTCGAGCTTATTCATGACCATGAGGCGGATAAAAGCAGGAAGCTTTACCGTATGGGCATGATGTCTGCTCTTGCCATTGCAATACACAATTTTCCTGAAGGACTGGCTACCTTTCTGGCTGCACTGCATGATATCAGGCTCGGGCTCCCCATTGCCATTGCCATTGCAATACACAATATCCCTGAAGGGATAGCTATATCCGTTCCGATATACCATGCAACAGGCAGCAGGAGAAAAGCCTTCATGTACTCCTTTCTTTCTGGTCTTGCCGAACCGGTGGGTGCCCTGGTAGGTTTTTTCCTGCTGATGCCCTTTATGAGTGAGATTGTATTTGGGTTTTTGTTTGCATCCGTTGCGGGGATAATGGTATTTATTTCAATAGACAACCTTTTGCCCGCGGCAAGGGAGTATGGGGAGCCACATCTTTCTCTTTACGGGCTCACCGGTGGAATGGCCTTAATGGCAGTAAGCCTGGTCTTTTTTATGTAGTTGTCAGTTTTTGCCTTCGGTATAGAAGAAGCTGGTGCCGTTGCCAGTATCACTGCTTTCAGAGGAATCAGGATCGGTCTCTTCAATTTCCTCGATCTCCCATGAATACAACGGTCGCTGAGGCCCGTGTTCCCTATAGAACAATGCGAGCAGTGCGCCTGAGATCATTCCCATCAGGTGAGACTCCCATGAAATATGTTCCCTGACGGGAAATATCCCCCATACCATACCCCCGTAAAGGAATGCAACAAGCATGGATAAAGCCATAAGCCTGGGATGCCGTCTTATGATCCCGCTTACAAACAGGAAGGCAGCCAGGCTGTATAAAACTCCCGATGCACCAATGTGATAGGAGGGTCTTGCAAATACCCAAACCCATAAGCCGGTTATGAGAAGTCCGAGTATAAATACCCTGAATGCCACTTCACGGTAAAAATAAAACAATGCAGTACCCAGCACAAGTAAAGGCAGTGAATTTGAGATAAGGTGGGAGAAGCTGCCGTGGATGAAAGGTGAAAGAATAATACCCATGAGTCCCTTTATGTCCAGTGGGTAGATCCCAAGGTGGTAAAGCTCCCAGTCAAATATAACTGATGCAGTTTTTACCATCCAGAGAAGGATCACAAAAGAAGATGGAAATATCAGGCCGGAAACAAAGCGCCTTTTTTCCTCCTTTTTATTACTTTTGTATGTTATATCGGCTTCCAGTTATCAGCTGATTTTTTGGCCCGGTTTTTGGGCCCGTTCTTTTGCCTTTTGAACAAAAATACGCATTGTTTTATTCTTATATATAAGACTTAATCAAAAAATATAGCATGAACTTTTTAAGCAGATCGGTTAGCAGGCTGGCAATGGCAGCCTTTTTTATATTCTCTCTGACACAGGCCCCTGTATTCAGCCAGGTAAGCCAGTCGCAAGTGGAAAAACTGCAGAGAGCAGTACAGTTTATAGAGTTTGCCTATATAGATAAACTTGAGGATGAAAAGATTGTGGAGGATGCAATAAAAGGTATTCTCAGTGAGCTTGACCCCCATAGCGTGTATCTGTCGGCCGATGAGTTGCGCCGGGCAAACGAGCCATTGGAGGGAAGTTTTGAGGGTATAGGAATTCAGTTCAATTTAGTTAATGATACAATAGTAGTTGTAAGCCCTATACCCGGTGGGCCTTCAGAAAAAGTGGGGCTCATGCCGGGCGATAAAATTGTGAAGATAGACGGGGAGACCTCATACGGAAGCAGGATCAACAATCAGTTCGTACAGGACAGATTAAGGGGCGAGAGGGGTTCAGTTGTAGAGGTTAGTGTTTACAGAATGGGGGTACGCGAACTTCTGGATTTTTCAATTACACGGGATCGCATACCGATAAATTCAGTTGACGCCGCCTTTATGGCAACACCCGAAATAGGGTATATTAAGCTGAACCGGTTTGCCCGCACAAGCATGCGGGAATACAGGGAGGCAAGTCAGAAGTTGCAGGATCAGGGTATGAAGCATCTGATCCTTGATCTTAATTACAACTCCGGGGGTTATCTGGATGTTGCAAAAGACCTTTCCGACCAGTTTCTTGAACGTGACAAGATGATTGTTTACACCGAAGGTCAGGCTTCCCCTACTCAGGAATTTAAGAGTACATTCAGAGGAAATTTTAAAGAAGGTAAACTGGTAGTGCTTATAAATGAGGGCAGCGCATCGGCAAGCGAGATCCTTGCTGGAGCTGTGCAAGACTGGGACAGAGGCCTTATAGTCGGCCGCAGGTCTTTTGGCAAGGGTCTGGTGCAGAGACCCTTTGAACTGCCTGACGGATCTGCCATAAGGCTTACAACAGCCCAATACTATACACCCACAGGAAGGAGTATACAGAAACCCTATGATGAGGGCGGGGCGGAAGAGTATTACCGCGATCTGTCCGAGAGGCTGTCATCCGGAGAGCTTGTCAGCCCTGAGAATATAAGCTTCCCGGATTCTCTGAAATTCTATACAATGAATAACCAGCGTGTAGTTTACGGAGGCGGTGGGATAATGCCAGATTATTTTATTCCTTTAGATACAAACATGGTTTCTGAGTTCTATTCAAGACTGCTTAGAAGGGGTATACTCAATAATTTCGGTATCGAATACACCAACAGGAACCGTGCAGCACTCAGTGAGGAGTTTCCGGATGTTGACAGCTTTATTGACGGGTTCAGTGTGGACTCCGAACTCATGGGCGAAATGTACAGCTATGCAGAGAAACAGGGTATAACAGACGAAGACGAAGAGCAGTCCGATGCTGTTGAGCAGTTCATGAAAAACCAGGTAAAAGCCTTGATTGCCAGGAATCTGTTTGATATTTCTGCATATACCCAGGTAGTAATGCAGATTGACAATGCATACGTGAAAGCTGTGGAGCTGATTGAGGGTGATACTTTCAATGAACTAAGTATTCAGTACAGGCTGCCTTAGTACGAGTCCCTGTCTATTTCGCGCTGAATATCTTTATTCTTAAGGGTTTCTCTCTTATCATGCAATTTCTTACCCTTGGCCAGTGCAATCTTAAGTTTTGCAAGCCCTTTGTCATTTATAAACAGAAGTACCGGGATGAGCGTGTTTCCCTTCTCTTCGATCCCGGCCTTTAATTTTTTCAACTCCCTGGTCGTGAGCAGTAGTTTTCTCTCCCGCTTTGGTTCATGATTGTTGTAGCTGCCATACGAATAGGGTGAGATATGCATATTCCTGACAAAGAGCTCATTGCCGGAAAAGGAGCAGTAAGCCTCTTTAAGGCTGGCCTTTCCCGACCTGATGGACTTGATCTCGGTACCAGAAAGTACAATGCCGGCAATGAAGTCTTCAAGCAAATAATATTCAAAACCAGCCTTCTTATTCCTTATCTCAATTTTCATATAACCAGTGATCTATAATTTCCTGAAATCCTTTTATGGACCGGCATCAGGCTGAAGACGTCAGTGCGAAGTTAATAAAGAAAACCAAGGCCTGGTAAGATTTATCAATAAAGCTGAACCAAATATTGAAATAAATGTTGCTTAAATAATAAAAAAATATACTTTTGCAAAAATATAATAAACCCATTACGAATATGTATTGGACTCTTGAACTGGCTTCAAAACTCGAGGATGCTCCATGGCCCGCCACCAAGGAAGAGCTTATTGACTATGCATTAAGGTCGGGCGCACCCATGGAGGTGATCGAAAACCTTCAGGAAATAGAAGACGAAGGTGATGTGTATGAAAGTATCGAGGACATCTGGCCCGATTATCCGACAAAGGATGATTTCTTCTTTCATGAGGACGAATACTGAATAAGTGGATTCATACCGAAAGCATTGAATTACCGGCCATGAGCCGGTTTTTTATTTCCAGCCCGGCTGTTATTTATGGTTGGATTTAACTAACTTTGCAACCTACATAAAAGTATACCCTTATGCTAAACATAATAAAAAAGATATTTGGCAGCAAGGCCGAGAGAGACTATAGGGAGATCAAGGACATACTTGAAAGTACCCTGCAGACATACGAGGAGATAAAAACACTCGACAATGATCGTTTGCGTGCAAAGACAACGGAGCTCAAAGAGCGTATATCAGGTCATATAGCGGATGAGCAGCGGCAGATAGATACACTCCGGGAATATCTTGAAACAAATTATGACATAGATGTTGAAGAAAAGGAGAGGATCTACGAGCAGATAGACCGCCTTGATGACCTGCAGAATGAAAAGGTAGAGGAGTTGATGGAGGAGTTAATACCTGAGGCCTTTTCGGTTGTAAAAGAGACTGCCCGCCGTTTCAAGGAGAGTACCGAGGTAGAGGTAGCTGCGAACGATTATGACCGTGAACTTGCTGCCAGCAGGCCAAGTATTGAGATCAGGGGAGACAAGGCGTATTACAGGAATCAGTGGATGGCCGGTGGCAATATGATCACATGGGACATGGTCCATTACGACGTCCAGCTTATCGGAGGTATACACCTTCACAAGGGCAAAATAGCTGAAATGGCTACCGGTGAGGGAAAGACGCTTGTAGCAACCTTGCCGGTTTATCTGAATGCGCTTTCCGGAAAGGGAGTACATATAGTTACGGTAAATGATTATCTGGCAAAGCGCGACTCGGAATGGATGGGTATGCTCTTTGAATTTCACGGAATGAGGGTTGACTGCATTGACAAGCATCCACCGCATTCGCCTGAGCGCAGGTCTGCCTACAAGGCTGACATTACTTACGGTACCAACAACGAGTTCGGCTTCGACTACCTGCGCGACAATATGTCGAGGAATCCTGAAGAACTGGTGCAGCGTAAACTGAATTACGCCATAGTTGATGAGGTTGACTCTGTGCTTATAGATGATGCACGTACACCGCTGATTATTTCTGGTCCGACCCCTCAGGGGGAGAAGCATGAGTTCCATGAGATGAAACCCAAAGTCGAAAAGCTCTACAGTGCCCAGAGAATGCTTGTCACCAACCTGCTTGCAGAAGCCCGTAAACTTCTATTGCCAAAGGAAGGCGAGCCGGATGAAAAAAAGGGCGGGGAACTACTTCTGCGTGCACACAGGGGGCTACCTAAAAACAATGCATTGATAAAGCTGCTTTCGGAACCCGGGATGAAGACCATCCTGCAGAAAACAGAGAACTTTTATATGCAGGAGCAAAGCAAGCACATGCATATTATCGATGACGAACTTTATTTTGTCATCGAAGAAAAGAACAACTCAATAGAACTTACCGAAAAGGGAATTGATCTGATAACAAGCCAGACAGATGACCCTGGGTTCTTTATCTTGCCCGACATAGGCTCTGAGATGGCTGAACTGGAAAAATCAGACCTGGCTTCCGAGAAGAAACTGGAGAAGAAAAATGAACTGCTTCGTGATTTTCAGATAAAAAGCGAGAGGGTGCATACCATTAACCAGCTGCTTAAGGCATATACCCTCTTTGTGAAGGATACCGAATATGTAATAATGGATAATAAGGTTAAGATCGTTGATGAACAGACGGGTAGGATTATGGAGGGCAGAAGGTATTCTGACGGCCTCCATCAGGCAATAGAAGCAAAGGAAAATGTGAAGATAGAGGCTGCCACCCAGACCTATGCAACGATAACCCTCCAGAACTATTTCAGGATGTACAAAAAACTTGCCGGTATGACTGGTACGGCAGAGACAGAGGCAGGAGAATTTTGGAATATCTACAAACTGGACGTTGTTGTTGTACCCACCCACAGGCCGGTTATACGTACAGACAAAGAAGACCTCATATACAAGACCAAGAGAGAAAAGTACAATGCAATCATTGACGAAACAGGGGAGTTGGTAAAGGCTGGCCGTCCTGTCCTGGTTGGTACCACCTCGGTGGATACCTCCGAACTACTTAGCCGAATGCTTAAGTTAAGGTCGATCCCTCACAATATTCTGAATGCAAAGCAACATCAGAGGGAGGCCCAGGTTGTTAAAGAGGCAGGTCAGGCAGGAACTGTGACTATTGCAACAAACATGGCAGGCCGGGGTACGGATATCAAACTCGGGGCAGGTGTCAGGGAGGCCGGCGGGCTTGCCATCATCGGCACCGAGAGGCATGAGTCCAGAAGGGTCGACCGACAGCTTCGCGGGCGTTCCGGACGTCAGGGCGACCCGGGGTCCTCTCAGTTCTTTGTTTCACTCGAAGATGATCTTATGCGGGTGTTCGGTTCCGGAAGAATATCATCACTTATGGACAGGATGGGTCTTAAGGAAGGTGAGGTAATACAACATTCGATGATCACAAAATCCATCGAGAGGGCACAGAAGAAGGTTGAGGAGAACAATTTCGGTATCAGAAAGCGGCTCCTTGAATATGATGACGTTATGAACGCCCAGAGGGAAGTGATCTATAAAAAACGCCGCAATGCGCTATTTGGAGAACGCCTGGCAGTTGATATTGCAAATATGGTGTATGACACCTGTGAACAGCTGATCCTTGACTACCAGGAGGTGGCAGATTTTGAGGGATTTACTTTCGAACTGCTTCGTACATTCGGTGTTGAGCCGCCTTTCAGTGAGGAGGAATTCAATGAAACAAAGGCCGAAAAGCTGAATGAATTGCTATATGCGAAAACACTTGAAACATACAGGAAAAAAAATGAACATATTGCAGAAACCGCATTTCCGGTAATCAGGGAGGTTTACGAAAAAGCATCACAGAAGTACGAGAATATTGCCGTTCCGATTACTGACGGGATGAAGACAATGAATGTGATAGCCAATCTGAAAAAGTCATATGATACCAATGGCCGTGAAGTATCCCTGGCAATTGAGAAGGGCGTAACCCTTGCAAACATTGATAATTCGTGGAAGGACCACCTGCGCGAGATGGACGACCTCAAACAATCAGTGCAGGGTGCGGCATATGAGCAGAAAGATCCTCTTTTGATTTACAAGTTCGAGTCATTTGAGCTTTTCAAAAAGATGATACAGAAGGTTAACAAGGATATTATTTCCTTCCTCGGAAAGGCCCGGCTTCCCGTACGTGATCCTGACCAGATACAAAGGGGAACCGATCAGGAAAGAACCGATATGAGCAAACTGCAGACCGGCAGGAGTGATCTGCCAGGAGGCAGGGGGGGCAAGGAGAAGGCGCAGCCGGTGAGGGTTGAGAAAAAAGTAGGCCGTAATGAGCCCTGTCCGTGCGGCAGCGGTAAAAAATACAAACAATGTCATGGAAAAACAGGATAAATTGTTCACTTTCGAGACACAGATCAGGGTTCGCTATGCCGAAACTGACCAGATGGGCTTTGTATATTACGGAAATTATCCGCAGTACTATGAAGTGGCAAGGGCAGACTCTATGAGAAAACTGGGTATGACTTACAGGGAGATGGAAGAGAAAGGTGTTGTGATGCCAATAGCACAAATGGAAATCAAGTACATAAAACCTGCATACTATGATGAGCTGCTTACTGTAAAAACTCATGTCCCGGAGCTTCCGCATGCAAGAATGCATTTTGATTATGAAATTTACAATGAAGCAGGTGCACTTATCAACAAGGGTATGACGGTTCTTGCATTTATAGGTAAGGAATCGGGCCGCCCCTGTGCAGCACCCTCATGGTTCCTTGATAAGCTCCGGGAAGAGTCAGGAAGCAGGGTTTAAGCTGATTGAACAAGTAGATAGAAAACCAGATCATATGAAAGAGATGAGAATAACCCTTGGTGAGAACCTGAAAGTAAATGCCCGGTATAAGGACTATCTGATCCGGACTGATCAGCCTGAAGCAGCCGGTGGTGACGGTAGCCACCCTTCACCTTTTGACCTTTTTCTTGTCTCTGTTGGTACTTGTGCAGGTTTTTACGTTAAATCGTTCTGCCGGCAGAGAGGAATCCCAGAGGATAAAATAGAGCTTGTTCAGAGGATGGAGGTTGACAAGGCTACCCGGATGATTACCAGGGTGGAGATAGATATTTTACTTCCTCCGGAATTTCCCGAAAAATACAAGGAATCAGTCATTAAGGCCGCAGGGGCATGTACCGTAAAAAAACACATTGCCTCAGCTCCTGAATTCGTATTAAACACGGTAACAAGCAAGTGATGAAGACATTGGTAATAGGGGCCAGCCCTAATCCGCTCCGGTATTCGCACAAGGCTGTAAAACGCCTGAGGGAATACGGATTTGAAGTGGAGGCCATCGGAAAGCGTGAGACAACAATTGAAGATGTTGAAGTATACAGGGGATTTCCGGATCTAAAAGATATCGATACAGTTACCCTATATGTCGGGCCAGCTAACCAGAAAGAGTATATAGACTATATAGTATCACTGAGGCCCAGGAGGATAATATTTAATCCCGGCACATACAACAGGATCCTGGAGGATTATGCCAGTGAGGCCGGTATAGAATGTATTGAAGACTGCACCCTTGTGATGCTCTCCTCAGGTGATTATTAAACAAATTTGAAACACAAAGCCCTTTTATATGAAAAATAAGGATCTTGGATTCGATTCCAGATTAATTCATGAGGGTCATATTGATGACCAGTTTGGAAGTGCTACAGTACCCATATACCAGACAAGTACATTCAGGTTCAAGAGTGCCGAACATGGAGCAGCCTGCTTTTCCGGCAGCTCTGACGGATATATTTATACAAGGCTGAATAATCCTACGGTTGATTCACTTGAGAGGCTTGCTGCATCGCTTGAGAACGGGTACCGTGGTATTGCCTGCAGTTCGGGCATGGGAGCAGTCAATACAATTTATGGAGGCCTGCTCAAACAGGGTGACCATATGATCAGTACAGATGCGGTCTATGGCCCCTCAAGGGTTGTAATGGAGAAACATTACAGCAAGTACGGCGTAGAATCAAGCTATGTGGATACGAGCAATGCAGAAAACATCCTGAAAGAGATAAGGCCGCAAACAAGGCTGATCTATATAGAGACACCTGCAAACCCGACAATGTCTATAACCGACCTTAAGGCAGTTGCTGAGATTGCGAGGCAAAAGGGCCTTATTACAGTTGCTGACAACACCTTCTGCAGCCCCCTGCTTCAAAAGCCGATAGATTTCGGTTTTGATATTGTGTTTCATTCAGTCACCAAATTCATGAACGGGCATGCAGATATTGTTGGAGGCGTAATTGTTTCCAGGAGCAGGGAGTTTGACCAGATACTGAGGCCGATGATGATAAACCTGGGATGCAATATGGATCCTCACCAGGCATATATGGTAATTCGCGGGCTCAAGACTTTATCGGTAAGAATGGAGAGGGCACAGGAAAATGCAATTAAAATTGCACGTTTCCTTGAGGATCACCCAAAGGTCGCCTGGGTAAAATACCCCGGCCTTGAGTCACATGCACAGTACAAACTTGCACGCAGTCAGATGAATGGTCCGGGTGCAATGATAAGTTTTGAAATGAAAGGTGGTCTGGATGCAGGCAAGACGTTGATGAACAATGTCAGGCTGTCTCTTCTTGCCGTATCCCTGGGAGGGGTAGAATCTTTGATACAGCATCCTGCATCGATGACACATTCCAAGGTAGATAAACAATCGAGGGAAGTTTCTGGTATTACAGACGGGCTGGTAAGGTTCTCGGTAGGTATCGAAAATGCTGAAGACCTTATTGCCGACATCAGTCAGGCACTGGACATGGTATAGGAATCCTTTTGATTGGAATTTGGTTTTTTGCACAAAAATATTCCTATTTTTGTAGAATTAATAAGTACATATTCATTGCCCTTGTATAAATGGGCATCCAACACTGGCTTGGTTCAGTGTTTATTAACGAAGAAAGCTTCTTAACTTTAATTAGTAACAAGAATTTACTTTGATGGAAAACAAGGAACAACTGCACCCCAGAACAGAGGATTTACCTGCAGGGGAAGAGAGCCTGTCCGGCAAAAAGGACATAGAAACTGACCCGGCCGAGGAAGAAACCAAAGAGACTTCAGATAAAACCGGGGGAAAAGACATTAGTAAAATACGTGAAGAACCTGCTGCGGAGAGCAGGAAGGTAACATCGCAGGAAGGCGACGACAGTGATACCTTAACCGAGAAGTATTCTGCAATGACCAGGGAGGAGATTGTGGAAACGGTTGAGGAGCTTGTATCCAGTGATGATGTTAACTATATAAGAAAGCACATTGGTTTTTTAAAGGTAGCTTACCGAAAGTTGCTGCGTGACGAAAACATGGCTTCCTTCGAGCAAAGCCTGGGGAGTGACGGTGATGAAGGCGGTGAAGCCAGGACAGATACCCTTACAGATAGGTTTGATGCAGCATTTGCCGTTTACAAGGAGAAAAAGGCAGCATTTGACAAAACCCTGGAAGTTGAGATGCAGCAGAATCTCAGGCTCAAGGAAAATATCCTTGAGGAGCTTCGCCAGCTTATTGACTCCGAAGAGGAGCTAAAGAAAACATACGACCAGTTCAACGAGCTTCAGGAACGCTGGCGCGCTGCCGGACCGGTGCCCAGGGGTGCGAAGGGAACCTTGTGGAATAATTACCACTTCCTTGTGGAAAAGTTCTTTGATAAGGTTAATATTAACAAGGAGCTCAAGGACCTTGACCTGAAAAAGAACCTTGAGGCCAAGACTGAATTGTGCGATAAGGCTGAGGAGCTACTGCTTGAACCCTCAGTTACAAAATCTTTTCAGCAGTTACAGAAGTTTCATGAAGCCTGGAAAGAGATTGGACCGGTACCAAAGGATAAGAAAGACGATTTATGGGAGAGGTTCAAAGCGGCAACCGATAAGCTGAATAAAAGGCGTCAGGATCATTACGACAGCCTTCGGGAAGAACAGAACAAAAATTATGCTGCTAAGCTCGTACTGTGTGAAAAAGCGGAGGAGCTGACTGCTGACCTTCCTGAAACACCCCGCCAGTGGCAGGAGAAAACCGAACAGATCAACGAACTCTTCAATGTCTGGAAAACTATAGGTTTTGCACCAAAAAAGGTCAATAATGAGGTATGGAACAGGTTTCGTTCTTCTCTTGATAACTTTTTCGGAGGCAAAAAGGAGTTTTTTAGAAAGTACAAGGATCAGCAAAAAGAGAACTACAATCAGAAACTGAACCTCTGCCTTCAGGCGGAAGCTCTTAAAGAAAGTGAAGACTGGAAGGCTACCACCGATGCCCTTATAAATTTGCAGAAGGAATGGAAGAAGATAGGCCCGGTACCGGCAAAGTTTTCTGATAAAATATGGAAGCGCTTTCGCCAGGCATGCGATGTTTTCTTTAACCGCAAATCGGAGCACTTTGCATCAATAGGCGAACACCAGGAGGAAAACCTTAAAAAGAAACTGGGGTTGATCGAGGAGGTGAATAACCACAACTACTCCGAAGACAATAAGGATAATCTTGAAATCCTGAAGGAGTTTCAGCGCCGCTGGATGGAGATTGGCCATGTACCGATAAAGCAGAAAGATAAGGTGCAGGCTGATTTCAGGAAGGCCATTGACAGGCAGTTTGAGGTACTGAATATAAGTAAAAAGGTCAAAAACACCCTGTCATTCAGATCCAAGATAGATAATCTGAAAAACGCCCCGAATGCAGGCAATATAATACAGAAGGAGCGCAATATAATTAATGGCAAGATAAAAAATCTGGAAGCAGATATAAAGGTGCTGGAAAATAATATCGGATTTTTTGCGTCTTCTAAAAAGGCAGATATCCTAAAAGCCGAATTTGAGGAAAAGATTGATAGCGCCCGTAATGAGATCGGTGTGCTGAGGGAGAAAATGAGGATTTTAAGGGATGCCTGAACCAGGTGGTCAAGCATATATCCGCCCGGTTATGTCGCACTTAAAGACTCATTGCCATGAAAAAATTAGTGTTACTGACTATACTGGCTGTCTCCCTGGTCGGTTCCGGCCAGCTTTTTGGTTCGGGTATCGGAATCAAAGGTGGTTTGAACTTTTCATCAATCCCTTCAGTTACGGATGTATGGATCGGAAGGGGTGAATTCAACTCATCTCATTGGCTGGAGCTTCAGAATGACCCATACAGAGGTTATCACTTTGGTGTTTTTGCAAGTATACGTTTGAGGAACCTTTTTTTACAGCCGGAACTGCTTTACAGTGAAACAGGGCAAAAGATGGCCTACAAGGTTGACCGGACCAATCAGATGATACCTCAAAGGGACTATTTCACACCTGTTTACAGTCACGTAAAGTTTCCGGTACTTGCAGGCATAAATCTGGGCCCGTTAAGGTTTGGGGGAGGGCCTGTTTTTTCTTACCTGCTCGACAGCACTCAGGGGCATCTTGCTGATCTGTACGAGGAGGTGACATATAATTACAAGAAGTCAACTCTTGGATTTCAGTTAATTGCCGGCCTCAGACTGGGAAACCTGAGGCTCGACTTCAAGTATGAGGACAATCTGGGCAATGTAGGTACCGGTATCAGTATCGGTGGCCATGAATACGAGTTTGACATGAGGCCCAGGCAATATATAATTTCACTTGGGATAGTGGTATTCTGAAACTAGCGGAATATCATTGCCTTTACGGGTGAGATACGTGCTACGATGTAGGATGGTGCTATAAGCATTGCAATTGACAGTAGAAATGTACCTGCATTCAGTGCCAGGATATGTGTAAGCTGTATATTCACGGGAACTTCACTGACATAGTATGATTCGGGCGACAGGCTCACAACTCCCCATATGTGCTGAACCAATACTGCCGTAAGCCCTATTATGTTTCCTGTTATCATACCCTTTGAGATCAGTATCCCTGCATGGTAAAGGAATATCCTCCTTATGATTTTGTTTGATCCCCCGACTGCCTTCAGTATCCCGATTGCATTTGTCTTTTCAAGCACGGAAATAAGTAGTGTTGTGATCATATTGATGCCGGCCACAAGCACCATAAGTGTGATGATCACGTACACATTCATGTCCAGCAGCGAAAGCCAGTCAAATATTTGCGGATATAACTCCCTTATGCTTCTGGCCTCAAGATCATAAGGCAGCAGTTCCAGAATATCCCTGCGGATGCGCTCCAATGATCCGAAATCAGCCACCAGAACCTCAAATCCACCTATCTGGTCGCTTTCCCAGTCATTCAGTGCCTGAATATGTCTTATATCACCTATCACAAATATTTTGTCAAGCTCTTCAAGACCAGTATCATAAATTCCTGAAATGGTAAGTCTCCTGATCCTTGGCGGATCCTGAATAAAGTATATAAAAAGGTCATCGCCTTTACTTAGCCTGAGTCTCCTTGATACCAGGCTTGAAATGATAACCTCATCCGAGCGGAGAGTGTCTCCAATTTCAGGTATGCTGCCATCGGTAAGGCGCCGGGAAAAGAAAGACCAATCAGTACCGGGCCCGTTACCCTTTAATATTATACCATGGATATCCTCATCGGTTTTTATTATACCGGGCTTGGTAGCAAAGGGCTGTATATGCCTTACACCATCAATTTCCTCCAACTGGGGAATAAAGTCCTGATAACTGCTTATTGGCCTGGGCTCAAATGATATATTATAATCATGATTGGTAATCTGTATATGAGAACCAAAACCGGTGACCTTATCGCTTATTTCTGACTGAAAACCGGTAACAATGGCTACCGATATTATCATTACAGCCAGGCCCAGGGCAATGCTGGTAATGGCTATCTTCTTTATCAGTGAAGTATATGTGCTTCCTGGTTTTGCCCCGCCCAGGCGCCTGGCTATAAACAGTGAAGTATTCAATTCAGCTATTTTTTCCCAAAAATAGCAATTTTAGCCGACTTTAAAGTCGAGTTGATCATCCCTGATGTCAACACTAACATGCTCACCTGAACTGATTTTTCCTGCGAGTATTTCCATTGACAATTTATTCAGAACGCTCCTCTGAATGACCCTTTTAAGCGGCCTGGCCCCAAACTGGGGGTCAAAGCCGGCTCTTGCAATCCAGTCGACTGCACCGGGGGTGAAATCAAGTGTTATATTGCTGTCTGTGAGCATGTTTATTACATTTTCGATCTGCAGTTCAACAATCTGCCTGATCTCATTCCGGGTAAGTGGTTTGAACATGATAGTCTCATCAATACGGTTGAGAAATTCCGGCCTTATTGAGCGCTTGAGAAGTGCAAAAACCTCATCCCTGCATTCACCTATTACTTTTTCCCTGTTCTCATCTGTCATTTTCTCCATCTTTTCCTGTATAAGGCCCGATCCAACGTTGGATGTCATGATAATTACAGTATTCTTAAAATCAGCAGTACGGCCCTTATTGTCGGTGAGTCTGCCATCTTCGAGCACCTGCAGGAGAATATTGAATACATCGGGGTGAGCTTTCTCAATCTCATCCAGAAGTATTACTGAGTAAGGTTTTCTCCTTACTGCCTCTGTCAGCTGCCCACTCTCCTCGTAACCTACATAACCGGGCGGAGCACCGATCAAACGGCTGACCGCATGTCTCTCTTGGTACTCAGACATGTCAATTCTAATCATGGCATTTTCATCGTTGAACAGGAACTCTGCCAGTGTTTTTGCAAGCTCTGTTTTCCCTACCCCGGTAGTACCCAGGAATATAAATGAGCCAACCGGGCGCTTTGGATCCTGCAAACCTGCACGGCTGCGTCTTATGGCATGAGAGACCGCTGCAATTGCATCATCCTGGCCGACAACCCTTTTGTGGAGTTCCTCCTCAAGTCTCAGCAGCTTTTCCCTTTCGCTCTGGAGCATCCTGCTGACAGGAATACCAGTCCATCTTGAAACTACATCTGCGATATCCTCAGCACTTACCTCCTCCTTTATCAGCGCTGAATCTACCTGCATTTCCTGCAGTTTGCTGTTTAGGTTCTCCAGTTCCTGTTCTGCCTCTTTGATACGTCCATACCTTAACTCGGCTACCTTGCCAAAATCGCCGCTGCGTTCTGCCTGTTCAGCCTCAAACCTGTAATTTTCAATAGCAGCCTTGTTCTTTTGGATCTGGTCTACAACGGACTTTTCACTTTGCCATTTTGCCATCAGGCGATTTTTCTCTTCCCTTATATTGGCCAGATCCTCATTTAACTGCCTGAGTTTGATTTCGTCCTTTTCTCTTTTAATTGCTTCTTTTTCAATCTCCAGTTGCCTGATTCTCCTTTCGGCTTCATCCAGCTCCTCAGGTACAGAGTTCATTTCAAGCCTCAGCTTTGAGGCAGCTTCATCTATAAGGTCTATTGCCTTATCAGGAAGGAACCTGTCGCTGATATACCTGTGAGATAGGTCAACTGCCGCTATTATTGCCTCATCCTTTATCCTAACCTGGTGATGTGTTTCGTACCTTTCCTTCAGCCCTCTGAGTATGCTGATTGCATCTGGTTTAGAGGGTTCATCAACGATAACTGTCTGAAAACGACGTTCAAGAGCTTTATCTTTTTCGAAATACCTCTGATACTCCTTCAGTGTGGTGGCACCTATTGCCCGCAGTTCGCCCTTGGCCAGGGCAGGTTTAAGAATGTTGGCAGCATCCATGGCACCTTCACCTGCAGCACCTGCACCTACAAGGGTATGTATCTCATCAATGAACAGAATATATTCACCATCGGAAGAAACAACCTCCTTAACCACTGCTTTTATCCTCTCTTCAAATTCACCCTTGTACTTGGCCCCGGCAATAAGTGAACCCATATCGAGTGAGAAGATCTTCTTCGACTTCAGGTTTTCAGGAACATCTCCATTTATTATTCGGTGCGCCAGCCCTTCAGCAATTGCAGTTTTACCCACACCTGGTTCTCCGATAAGTATCGGGTTGTTCTTTGTCCGGCGCGAGAGGATCTGAAGAATGCGCCTGATCTCCTCGTCACGGCCTATAACAGGGTCGAGTTTACCCGAAAGGGCCATATCGTTAAGGTTATTTGCATATTTGTTAAGGGCATTGAGCATTTCTTCGGCCGACTGACTGTCAACCCTGGCGCCCTGCCGAAGCTCCTTTATTGCTCCCTTCAGTTCTTTTAAAGAAAGTCCGCTGTCTTTGAGCAATTGGGCAACATCATCACTCCCGGAAATTATACCCAGCATAAGATGTTCAATGGATATGTATTCGTCCCCAAACTCCCTAAGCTGAGCCAGTGCAGCCTGCAATGTCTTTTTTGCCGAATCGGCAAGGTAGGGTTCACCACCTGCAACTTTTGGGTATCTGTCGATGATGCGCTCAAGTGCCTGCCCGAGATTCAAAACGGAAACATTGTTCTTTTTCAGGAGCCAGGGTGCAACATTATCATCCACTGTAAGTATACCCTTGAGCAGGTGTCCGCTTTCAATTGCCTGGTGCTGATAGCCCATTGCAACTTCCTGGGCCTTTTGCACAGCTTCCTGCGATTTTATTGTCAAACGGTCAAAGTGCATGTTATCCTCCTTTTTTTTAAAAACACGATCATCAAAATGCAAACCAATACTGAAAAAAGTGTTTAATAAGCCAAAGTGGCACTGTTTTTTCACATGGCTGTCAATTTTACATTAGTTTAAATTGCTTATATTTTGTATTATTGCCGCCTACTAAATCTATTCGCATGCTAAGGATAAAACTTCACTGGCAGATTCTCATAGCCCTTTTCCTCAGTATCCTCTACGGTTATTTTCTTACCGATCATATATCCTATGTTGGATGGATGGGAGATCTGTTCCTGAGAGCTCTTCAAATGATAATTGCCCCGCTGATATTATCATCGATTGTTTCTGGCGTGCTAAACCTTGGGAGTACAAGAAACCTTGGAAGAATGGGCGCGAAAACAATCGGATATTACATGATAACAGGGCTGATAGCGGCAACTATCGGGATCACTATGGTCAATATTATCAGGCCCGGGATCGGGGCGGGTATAACTCTTGAGAACGATTTTACCCTGGATGCAGACCCCTCGACCCTTGGGCAGACTCTTCTTGAAATTGTTCCCGTAAATGTATTTCAGGCTTTGGCTGAAACAGATATGCTTGCCATTATCTTTTTTGCAATGCTGTTTGGATTTTTTGCTTCCCGGCTCGATGATAAATACAAAAACCCCCTCGAGAAGCTTTTCAATGCAGTATTCGAAGTGATGATGCGCATTACAATGTTTGTGATACGCTTTGCACCACTTGGCATATTCGGAATTGTTTCCGGAATAGTGGCCGATCAGGTTGATGATCTGGCAGGGGTTTTTGGCAGTATGGGAATGTATATGCTTACTGTTATATTTGCGCTCCTTATACACTCAATCGTGGTTCTTCCCCTTTTAATGAGATACATAGGAGGCGTGAATCCCCGCAAGCATTTCAGGGCCATGTCAGTACCATTGCTGACGGCATTCACTACATCCAGCAGCAGTGCAACACTGCCGCTTACAATGAAGGCAGTGGAGCAGAATGCAGGGGTATCCAAGAAAACATCTTCTTTCGTGCTTCCTCTTGGAGCGACTATCAATATGGACGGTACGGCTCTATACGAATGTGTATCAGTGCTGTTTATAGCCCAGGTAATTGGCATGGAGCTTTCGCTGGTGCAACAGTTTATAGTTGTGATCACCGCACTGCTTGCATCCATTGGTGCAGCAGGGGTACCCATGGCCGGGCTGGTGGTTATCACCATTATAATGTCGGTACTTGGAATGCCTCTTGAGGGTATCGCCCTTATTCTGGCCGTTGAGAGGATCCTGGATATGTTCAGGACTTCGGTTAATATCTGGAGCGATACATGTGGTGCGGTAATAATTGCAAAATCGGAAGGGGAGGAGCTTAAGGTATAGAAATTATGCATTGAGGTCCAGAAGCCCTCCGGGAGGATCTATACAGATTGATTTTCTTTCATGGTCTACTTTCAGGATAAGTTCCTCAGCAATGGGAATTAGTATTTCTTTGCCTCCGGCATCTATGCTGAGTAGGGGATTGCCAGGGTGATAGATTATTTGCTCCACCTTCCCGATATACCTTTCATCAATATCACAGACAGTATATCCGGTTACTTCCTGATAAGTGATTTCTTTATCAGCCTTGTCTGACAGTTGCTGAACTGAATCTATGTATATGTCATGCCGGCTGAGTTCCCTTGCCTTTTCAACAGAATCAATGTCTTCGAGCCATATAACGGCTTGATCATCTTTTGCCCGCATACTGATATCCTCAATAAAAAATGGAACCAATTTCCCATCTATCATGATGAAAATTGATTCCAGTTCTGTATGGTCAAAAGTAAGACCTGCTTTAAAAAAAACACTCAACCCCCCGTCTGTGCCAACGGTTTTTGATATATGCCCCAGGTAATGACAATTACTTGTTTTCATTCCCGGCAGGGTTGATTTACTCTAAGGTTTATTCCTTTTTTTCTTCCTTCTTCTCCTCGGGCTTTGCCTCTTCTTTTACTTCTTCCTTCTTCTCCCCGGGCTTTGCCTCTTCTTTTACTTCTTCCTTCTTCTCCTCGGGCTTTGTCTCTTCTTTTACTTCTTCTTTCACGGCCTCTGGTTCTGCAGGTTTTTCATCTTCCTTGCCCTTTTCGGCTTCCAGGTTGTCTTTAGCACGTTTCTTGGCAATTTCTGCAGCCCTGGCCTCGTTTATTTTCTTTTCTGCCTCAATCTGCTTTTTGGTCTTTTCTTTTTCAGATAGCTCAGAATCCTTACGTGCTTGTTCTGCCCTTTCTTCCTTCTCCTTGAGCCATGCCTGGAATTTTTCCTCTGCCTGCTCCTCTGTTAGAGCACCTTTCTGAACTCCTTTAAGCAGGTGATGCTTGAGCATAACTCCTTTTACTGATAAAATGCTACGGGCTGTTTCACTTGGTCTTGCTCCGACCTGCACCCAGTGCAGTGACTTTTCAAAGTCAATTTCAATGGTAGCCGGGTGGGTCATAGGGTTATAAGTGCCAATCCTTTCAATGAATTTTCCATCTCGGGGTGCACGACCGTCCGCAACTACCAGGTGGTAAAATGGTTGACCTTTTTTACCTTTTCTCTGTAGTCTGATTCTTGTTGGCATTTAAAAATTGTTTAAAGTTTGTATAACAGTGATTTTTATAAGGCTGCAAATATCGTATTTTTTTTTGAATTAAAAAAACTGCCTGGTTAAAATTACCTTGCCGGTGTAGTTGTATTTGCCTAATTTTGGGTCATTAAACCTTTGATTATGGCAATCCCCGACTTCATTCATTTACACGTACATACACAATACTCCATTCTTGATGGTGCAGCTGACATTGATCCACTATTGGAGAAAGCTTCTGCCGACGGGATGAAGGCCCTTGCAATTACAGATCATGGAAATATGTACGGGGTGATGGAGTTTTTTGAGAAAGCACACAAGCACGGAGTAAAGCCAATAATTGGCTGTGAAATGTATGTTTCCGGAGGCAGCAGGTTTGACAAGAGAGGAAAGGAGGACCGCAGTGGCTACCACATGATACTGCTTGCAAAAAACCTGCAGGGCTACAAAAATCTCTCCAGGCTTTGTTCACTGGCATACCTTGAAGGGTTCTACTATACCTCACGGATAGACAAGGATCTTCTGTTCAGGTACAGTGAAGGGCTTATTGCCACTTCAGGATGCCTTGGGGGCGAGATTCCGCAAACCATACTATACAAGGGCGTGGAGGCTGCCGAAGAGCTTCTTCTGAAATACCTTGAAGTTTTCGGGGGTGACTTTTACCTGGAGCTGCAAAGACATGGTCTTGACGAACAGCTTGTTGTAAACGATGCATTGGTTTCCCTCTCCGGGAAGCATAATGTAAAGCTTATTGCCACCAATGACTGCCATTTTATCAACAAGGAAGACTCCAGGGCTCATGATATACTGGTTTGCCTTCAGACCGGCCGTGATCTTGATGATGATACCAGGATGAAATATTCGGGCCAGGAGTACCTTAAGACAAGGGAGGAGATGGCTGAGCTTTTCTCTGATATCCCATCGGCCCTGGAGGGTACAGTTGAGATAGGAGAGAAGATCGAGGATTATGACATTACCACCAAAAAGGTATTGCTTCCGGGGTTCCCTCTTGCAGAGGGTTTTGAGACGGAGGATGATTATCTGCGACACCTTACATATAAAGGTGCGGAAAGGCTCTATCCGGAGATCACTGACGAAATAAAGGCACGACTTGACTTTGAACTACAGGTAATTAAGGAGATGGGGTTTGCCGGATATTTTCTCATTGTACAGGATTTTATCAACAAAGCCAGGGAAATGGATGTTGCTGTAGGACCGGGAAGGGGAAGTGCCGCTGGCTCGGCCGTCGCATATTGTACAGGAATAACCGCGATCGATCCTGTAAGGTATAATCTTCTTTTTGAGCGTTTCCTCAATCCTGAAAGGGTTTCGATGCCGGATATAGATATAGATTTTGATGATGAGGGCAGGGAGAAGGTGCTGCAGTATGTAATAGATAAATACGGCCGTGAGAAGGTAGCCCAGATTGTGACTTTCGGTACAATGGCTGCCAGATCCTCAATAAGGGATGTGGCCAGGGTGCTTAAACTGCCCCTGCCGGAAGCCGACAGGCTGGCTAAGCTGGTACCTGAAAGACAGGGAACGTCCCTGTCAAATGCTTATAAGGAGGTACCAGAACTGGCTCAGGCATTAAAAGAAGCCCCTGTACAGGTTAAGGAAACCCTGGAATATGCAAAGAGCCTTGAGGGCTCAAACCGCCAGACCGGAGTACATGCATGCGGGGTGATAATTGGACCATCCGACCTTGTTGACTGCCTTCCCTTAAGTGTGCAGAAAGACACAGACCTTCCGGTTACTCAGTATGAGGGCAAGTATGTTGAGTCGGTCGGTATGCTGAAGATGGACTTTCTCGGACTCAAGACCCTGTCAATAATAAAAGAGGCACTCAGGAATATTGAAAAAAGATACGGAAGCAAAATTGACATTGAAAATATCCCGCTTGATGACGAACAGACTTACAGGCTTTATCAGAGGGGAGATACTGTAGGTACTTTCCAGTTCGAATCGCAGGGAATGAGGGAGTATCTTAAGGAGCTCAAACCCTCCAACATAGAGGACCTGATAGCAATGAACGCCCTGTACCGTCCCGGCCCCATGGATTTTATACCATTGTATATAAAGCGCAAACACGGAAAACAGAAAGTAGAGTATCCTCATCCATGGCTTGAGGATATTTTAAAGCCTACTTTCGGCATTATGGTATACCAGGAGCAAATCATGCAGGCTGCGCAGATAATGGCCGGTTATTCACTGGCAAATGCAGATATTCTGCGTAGGGCAATGGGAAAGAAAAAGATGGAGGAGATGGATCGCCAGAAGGCCTTCTTTGTAGATGGAGCCCTGGAAAAAGGTATTGACAGGCAGACAGCGGTGAAGATATTCGACGTCATGTCGCGTTTTGCTGAATATGGCTTTAACAGGTCACACTCTGCTGCCTATTCCGTGGTGGCTTACCGTACGGCTTATTTAAAGGCAAATTACACCGCAGAGTACATGGCTGCAGTACTTACGCACAACTTCAGCGATATTAAGAAGATCACCTTCATTATGGAGGAGTGTCAGAGGCAGCAGATACCTGTTCTGGGACCTGATGTAAATGAGAGTACCTTTAATTTCGTGGTTAACAACCGTGGTGAGATCAGGTTCGGGCTTGGCGCCATAAAGGGAGTCGGGGAGGGAGCAGTTGAAAATATTGTTTCCGAGAGGGAGGTAAACGGACCTTACAAAAACATATTTGATTTTGCCAAAAGGGTTAACCTCAGGAGTGTGAACAAAAGAGTCTTTGAATCGCTTGCCAAGGCAGGTGCCTTCGATTGCTTCGAAGGTTCGCACAGGGCACAGTTCTTCTTCTCTGATGACAATGGCGCAAGCACTTTTATCGACAAGATCATAAGGCATACGCAGAATATCCTGCTCAGGGAGAATACTTCGCAAATGAATCTTTTTGAAGAAACAGGAGAGGTAAGCTTTCCTGACCCGGACCTCCCTGAATGCGAAAAATGGGATAAACTTGAAATGCTCAGGGAAGAAAAGGATGTTACCGGGATGTATATTTCAGGGCATCCTCTGGATAATTACAAAATACACATAAAAAGCTTCTGTTCCCACAATGTGGGTGATATGAAGGTGCTGCAGAAGTTACGGAACAGGGAGGTTTCCTTTGCCGGTATAATAACTGAAGCCGCCCATAAGTATTCAAAGACGGGTAGTCCGTATGGCGTATTCACCATTGAGGACTATACCGATACTCTGCAGCTTTACCTTTTTTCAGAAGATTACCTTAAGGTAAAGCATTTTCTTCAGATACAAAATGCTGTAATGGTAAAAGCAAGGATACAGACAAACCGCAGGAATCCCTCACAGTTGGATATCAGGGTTAAGAGCATGAGTCTGCTTAGTGATCTTGTTGAAAGGGAGAATTCTGACCTGATCCTTCACCTGCCTGTTGCAGACGTGGATACAGATATGGTTTCAAGATTAAGTATTTTGGCCCGGGAGCATAACGGAAAGTCTCGCCTAAGGGTGTTTTTGATGGATGCGGTTGAAAACTACTCGATTGAAATGGTATCACGTACCGTAAAAGTTGAACCTGTAGGTTTTTTACAGGAGCTCTTAAAACATTATAATATCGATTACCGTTTAAATTAATCAGGGAATAAACCCATATATTTGCAATTCTTAATCATTTCAAAACCTTAGTTATGGCAATAGAGCTAACCGATTCGAATTTTGAGGAAAAAGTACTGAAAACCGAAAAGCCCGTTTTAGTGGACTTTTGGGCAGAGTGGTGCGGACCATGCCGTATGGTGGGGCCAATTGTGTCTGAGATCGCTGAGGAATACAAAGACAAGGTTGTTGTAGGCAAACTTGATGTTGACAGCAACCCTGAAGTTCCCATGAAGTATGGTATCCGTAATATTCCCACCATATTGTTTTTCAAGGATGGAGAAGTTGCAGATAAACAGGTAGGTGCGGTTCCTAAGTCGGTACTTACCGATAAACTGGAAAACCTTTTGTAGTTTTTGATAAAACAATCACCTTTTGATTAAAAAAATTGATCCGGAAGTTCCGGGGCGATTTGGCAACCTTGAGCTTCTTGCCAGGCAGGTAGTTGAGGGGTTTATAACCGGTATGCACAAGAGTCCGTTTCACGGCTTTTCTGTTGAGTTTGCCGAACACAGGATTTACAACCCCGGAGAGAGTACACGTAATATTGACTGGAAACTTTATGCCCGCACAGAAAAGCTGTTTGTGAAGCGTTACGAGGAGGAGACAAACCTGCGGTGTCAGATAGTAATCGACAACTCCTCTTCAATGCATTTCGAGGACGGAAAAACCTCAAAGCTCGCCTTTTCTGTTGAATGTGCTGCTGCTTTAATGTATCTCTTAAGGAAACAGAGGGATGCAGTTGGCCTGAGTATAGTATCCGACAAGACCGAACTGCATACCCAGGCCCGTTCGAGTAATTTTCACCATAAAATGCTTTACGGGCAGCTTGATAATCTTTACAGGCAGGATCGTGAAGGAGGGAAGAGGCTTACCAATACTGCAGAGATGCTTCACCTGCTTGCTGAGAAAATACACAAGAGATCACTGGTGGTGATCTTCTCGGATATGATTGACAATACAGCGGATCCCAATTCATTATTCTCTGCTTTACAGCATTTAAAGCACAATAAACACGAAGTAATACTGTTTCATGTTTATGAAAGCAGAAAAGAGCTTGGGTTTGATTACCGGAACAGGCCCTTCAGGTTTGTTGATATGGAAACAGGTGAGACAGTAAGGCTTAATCCCGGTGACCTTAAGGAAAAATATGTCAGCAAAATGGAGCTGTATTTCCGTGAACTGCGCCTTAAATGCATGCAGTACAAGATAGATTTTATACCGTCTGACATAAACGAGGGCTTTGAGAAGACACTGCTTTCATTTCTTGTAAAACGATCCAAACTCTATTAGAAAGGGTACTGCAATGACAGCATCAGTCAACCTTACAGCATCTGTCACCGGTGGATTTGTGTTGCCGGTTATTATCTTTATGCTGTTACTGGCCCTGGCCTTTGCAGTTTACAATAACATTTCCTACAGGAAAAGGGTCGGGAAAAAGCTTCACAAGCTTATGGGAAGGCTCGCGGTTAAGAGTGATAAGACCGCCAGGGCTATGTTAGACAACAATGAAAAGTTCAGGAAGGTAATTCTGGAAATGAATGAAGGCCTGTTAATCACTGATGCCGGCCATAATATTGTTTTTGCAAATGATTGTGCATGCAAGATCCTCAGGTTGCCCGAAAAAAGAATAACCGGCAGAAAACTCTCCGTTTTTACCCCTGGAGCCTCAGAAGCTTCTAAAATTGAAGAGCTGTTAACTAACAGGGGTTCACTCCGGAATGTGCGTGAAGAGCTGCAACTACTAAGGGGTGATGATGAAATAATATGGGCTATCCTGAGTATTAGCTACCCGGCAGATATAAAGGAGATTAGCGCTGGAGCCATAATAGTGCTTACAGACATAACAAGTCATATCATGCTGGAAAGAAAAATGCACAAGCTTACCTCATACATGGTGCAGAAGGTAAGGCAGCAGGACTGCAGTTTTGATATCCAGCAGCTGGTCAGTGACCCCGGTAATGACGCAGTTTCTGTTTTTAAAAGGGCATTGAAAATAATCCCGGAAGGTCTTCGGTTTGGCAACGATATGAGGGTGGAGATAGAGTTTCTTGGAAAGAGATACTCATCTCAAGGGTACAAAGACACCCAGTGTATGTACAAAGTGCCTCTTAATGTAGATGGCAGAAGATATGGCAATATCTCAATCAGCTATACCGGCAATGTATTGCGGAATACAAAGCCTTTCCGGCTGGGAGAAAAGGTTCTTCTAAAAAACATAGCAGACAAAATAGCAAACTCACCTTCTGTCAGGGAGCTTATACAAGCTGTAAAGAATAAAAAACAATCACCGGCGCTATAATACATCCACTATTTTGCCGGTTGCATATTCACCCCTGTCGAGTTTATCCTTAACCTTTGAGAATGCATCAAGGGTATACTCAACATCTTTCACAGAGTGAACCGCAGTGGGTATCAGCCGGAGTATTATCATACCCTTGGGTATAACCGGGTATGCAACCACCGAACAGAATATATTGAAGTTTTCCCTCAGATCATGGGTCAGGTTTGTACCCTCAGGTGTATCTCCGCTAAGTACTACAGGGGTTACAGGCGATTCTGTATTTCCCGTATTGAATCCCCTGTCGCGAAGTCCTTTTTGCAGAGCGTTTGCAATTTCCCAGAGTTTTTGTCTCAGTTCGGGTCTTGTGCGGATCAGTTCCAGTCTTTTCAGGCCACCAACAACCAGCGGCATAGGCAATGATTTTGCATATATCTGGCTGCGCATATTGTACATAAGATATGTGATTATCTCAGAGGGGCCGGCCACGAAAGCTCCTATTGAAGCAAATGCCTTTGCAAAGGTGCCGAAGTATATGTCAATGTCTTCCTGAACACCGAAATGCTCGCCAGTACCTGCACCAGTTTTTCCCATAATGCCAATTCCATGTGCATCATCAACCAGGAGGCGAAAGTTGAACTCTTTTTTCATTGCTGCGATCTCGTCCAGCTTGCCAAGATCGCCCGACATGCCAAATACTCCTTCGGTTATGACAAGAATGCCACCTCCGGTTTTCTTTGCAAGGCTGGTTGCGCGTGATAGCTGTTTACGCAAACTACACATGTCATTATGCGGATATACGAATCTTTTACCGATATGCATCCTCAATCCGTCAATAATGCATGCATGTGATTCCGAATCATATACAACAACATCCTGGCGGTCGAGCAGTGCGTCTATTATGGAAACCATACCCTGGTAGCCATAGTTTAGAAGGTATGAAGACTCTTTGCCGACAAAAGATGCCAGCTCATTCTCAAGCTGCTCATGCAGATCGCTCTGCCCCGACATCATCCTTGCACCCATGGGCAGGGCCAGTCCATATTCCCTTGATGCATCCGCATCGGCTTTCCTTACTTCAGGGTGATTGGCCAGACCCAGATAGTTATTCAGGCTCCATACCAGCTTTTCCTTGCCCTGGAACTGCATTCTGTTTGATATCTCTCCCTCTAGTTTGGGAAAGGTGAAATAACCGTGAACCTGGCTGGCATACTGGCCCAGAGGACCCATTTTGGCAGTAGCTTTAGAAAATATATCCATAACAAACAAATGGTTGGTTTAACTAATTATCTGGCAAAATTAATCTATTAAACTTTTAATCCAAATTACTGCATTGCCATTTTTCTGAAGAAGACAGAAGGGCTTGGGCATATTTTGCCATATATGCCGGCTTCATCCTTATAACATACTCCCGGAAAGTCCCCGGTCGCTTTACCAATCCGGGTAATTACCTGGAAATGCAGATGAGGCGGCCAGTCACCATTCTCATGGCTGTTGCCGATTTGGGCAAGGACATCACCGGACTTCATTGACAAACCGGGTTTCAATGACCTGAGTGAGGATCTGGAAAGGTGACCATACAGGGTATAAAAACTGGTTCCGTCAATTTCATGTTTCATTATCAGTGTAGGACCGTAATCCCCGTAGCTGTCATTATCACTAAAACTATGAACCATGCCGTCAACCGGGAGCCTTATCAGAGTATTGGCGGCAGTCCACAGATCAATACCAAGGTGGATGCTTCTTGTTTTGCCATCTTCACTTTTAAACAGTGGGCTACGGTGGTAAACGGCCCTGTCTTCCATGTATCCGCCAAAAGCATACAGGGCGTTAGGTGTTTTCATTTTATCCTTAATATATCTGTCAAGAACACTACTTTCCTCTATCCGGATATCTGTCAATTCATTGTTTGTAACTGAAAGGTCAAGGATTACAGTATTATCCGGTTCCGGCTCGGGTATAAAAAGCGGTACTGGCTTTATTTTACTTTTCTCAAGTAGTTTTGATATATTCATTACATATATTTTTCCCTGAACAATTTCTCAAGTTCCTGCATATCGTCCCTGTATTTTGCCGCTTCCATGAAATTGAGCTCCTTCGCAGCCTTCTCCATCTGTCTCCTGCTCCGGTTTATTGCTTTCTGAAGCTGCTCCCTGTTCATGTATTTTATTACCGGGTCGGAAGCCACACCCTCTTTTGCCTGTCCGGAATAGGCCTTTATCCCCTCATGGCTGCCGGCCACATATGTCTGGCCATGTATTGCCTCAACAGACTTTAATATCTGTGCCGGGGTGATATTGTTTTCCCTGTTGTATTTTATCTGTTTTTCACGCTTTCTTTCTGTTTCGTCAATTGCTGCCTGCATTGAACGCGTTATGGTGTCGGCATACATTATTACCTTTGAATTTATATTCCTGGCTGCCCTGCCTGCGGTCTGTATAAGTGACCTTTCCGACCTTAGGAAACCCTCATTGTCTGCATCAAGGATTGCGACCAGCGATACCTCCGGGAGGTCCAGGCCTTCCCTGAGAAGGTTAACACCAACCAGAACGTCAAAATTTCCAAGCCTCAGATCCCTTAGTATTTCAACCCTTTCAAGGGTATCAATATCGGAATGGATATATTTGCACTTTATACCTGCATTACTCAGGTATTTTGAGAGCTCCTCTGTCATCCTTTTTGTAAGCGTGGTTACCAGAACACGTTCACTTTTATCTGTACGCAGGCGGATCTCTTCCAGCAGGTCATCTATCTGATTGCGGCTCGGTCTTACCTCTATCGGCGGCTCCAGAAGGCCTGTGGGTCTTATAAGCTGTTCTACGACCACTCCTTCGCATCTGTTAAGCTCATAGTCTGCAGGGGTGGCACTTACGAAAATAACCTGGTTCGTCAATTGCTCAAACTCGGAGAACTTAAGTGGCCTGTTATCCAGCGCTGCAGGCAATCGAAAACCATACTCAACAAGGTTCTTCTTCCTGGAGAAGTCGCCCCCGTACATCGCATGAACCTGTGAGACCGTTACATGGCTTTCGTCAATTACCATAAGGTAATCGCCAGGAAAGTAGTCGAGCAGACAGAACGGTCTGGAACCCGGCTTACGGCCGTCAAAATATCGTGAGTAATTCTCTATCCCTGAGCAATAACCCAGCTCCCTGATCATTTCGAGATCGTAGTTCACTCTGTCTTCAAGTCTTTTTGCCTCAAGATGCTTGCCATTTTCGCGCAGGAATCCGGCCTGTTCGGTGAGGTCGTCCTGAATATTGCGGATGGCCACCTTCATTCGGTCGGGTGATGTAACAAATATATTTGCCGGGTATATTGTTACCTGGCTAAGATCTTCAATTGACCTGCCTGATCCGGGATCGAAGAACTCTATTGTTTCGATCTCATCACCCCAGAAAGTAATCCGGCAGGCTTTGTCAGCGTATGCAGGAAAGACATCCACGGTATCGCCCCTGACCCTGAAATTACCCCTGTTGAACTCAGCGGTTGTCCGGCTGTAAAGGCTTCCAACAAGCTGGTGCAGCAGACGGTTGCGGCTTATTATTTCTCCTCTTTTAAGGTATATCGTGTTTTTTTTGAAATCATCAGGATTGCCTATGCCATATATGCATGATACAGAGCTTACTACGATTATATCTCGCCTGCCTGAAAGCAGTGCGCTTGTTGTGCTGAGGCGCAATTTTTCAATTTCATCGTTGATCGACAAATCCTTCTCTATATAGGTGTTGGTTGTTGGTATGTAGGCTTCAGGCTGGTAATAATCGTAGTATGATACAAAGTATTCCACAGCATTATCCGGGAAGAAATGCCTGAACTCTCCATAGAGTTGTGCAGCAAGGGTTTTGTTGTGACTCAGCACCAGGGTTGGTCGTTGCACCTCCCTGATAACATTGGCTATTGTAAAGGTTTTACCGGATCCTGTAACCCCGAGGAGTGTCTGGCAGGGAAGCCCCTGCCTGAGGCCTTCCGAAAGCTGCGAAATAGCCTCTGGCTGATCGCCGGTAGGGGAGAAGTCAGATCTTAGACTGAACTGCATTAATAAGGTCTATTTTTTGTTCATCCTGAACAATATCTCTTTCTCTTCGCTTGTCAGGCTGTCATAACCACTGCGGGAGATCTTGTCAAGTATATCGTCTATCCTTTTCTGGTAGTCGACCCTTTGACGGTTATATTCCTCATCACTTACGGGTCTTTTGCTTGTATACTCTACTCTGAAGTGCGGTTTTTTGCGAAATATCCTGACAAACCTTTCAAGATAGAACCCGATAACAAGAGCCGGATCCCTTCCGGATCTCAGAAGCCTTGCATATATAAACCCCCACAATGCCCCGCCAAGATGTGCTAGATGCCCTCCGGGATTTCCCTTGTCTATGCTTATAATGTCTAAAACCACAAAGAATATTGCAA
>SLKR01000070.1 GCA_007134525.1 Bacteroidales bacterium
GCTGTTCTTGCAAGGCTTTCACAACCTGTAATATCGTCCACTGCAGCAGCATAGTAAGTGATTGTACCAACTGCATTAAGTGTCGGTTCTGTGATTATATTGCCGCCGGTTGGCGCATCGTACCATACAACCGTAATCCCTGCCGGTGCTGTTGCCGATGCCGTTAAAGTTTGTTCTTCGTAGCATTCAGTGATGTCGCCCCCGACGGTGGGTGCACTTGGCAGTGGGTTTACTGTAATTGTAAAAGATTCTGGAAGCCCTTCACAATCATCAGCACCCCATGGGGTGACTGTTATGGTGGCCACGAGTTGTCCACCAGTATCATTAACTGCTGTGAATGATATATTGCCAGTTCCTTCCTGAACAAGACCTATTGAAATATTATCATTACTCCATGAGAAGTATGCTGCATCGCCGCTTATTACGATGCTTACATCCTGGTCGTGGCATGCAGTTACATTCTCAATAGGGTTTACAAACGCTTCACAATCCTGGTTGCCAAAGCCTGTAAGAGTAAAGAGAAGTAAAAGCAGGGTAATCGTGATTCTGAGTATTGACCCAGAGTGGGGAAGGAGGGAGGCTGGTTCCGGCAAAGCAATAGCAGTGACGTATTCTTCCCTGGCCCTAAGGTTAGTGGTCTTTTTCTTCTGGTCGAGTTGAAAGGTCAAAAGCTCTGATCCATATGAAGAGTAAATATTCACTACATAATTCCTGGATAAGTCTTACCCCTTTTTAAAGATACAATATTAATCCCAAATTCACACCAAACTTGCTAAAATACTGGTAAACAGATTAGTATATATTTGTGGTTTAACAAATCACAAGTATAATATGACCATTTTTGGGCACAGTTTATTTGTATGATTGTAGGTGGTTGACAAACAGAGAGTTGTGGCGTCTGGAAAGCTATGCCCATTTACGGACAAGTGTCCTAAATCGGCTATTTTTGTTTAGTCTTGATAATCAAGAAATGCCGGTTGGGGAAATAAAAAAAACGGGGTTCATTGAACCCCGCCTTAATCAGTTGATGTAAATCGGCCCGTCCGGCCCAAGGGGAATGCCAAGCCATACCCACAGCATAAGCGTTGCTATCCAGACTATTCCGAGAAACAGGGTATATGGAAGCATTGTTGAAATAATTGTGCCTATACCGTATCTCTCATCGTATTTCTGGGCAAAAGTTACAATAAGCGCAAAGTAGCTCATCATAGGTGTTACAAGGTTGGTAAGGCTGTCGCCTATCCTGAATGCCGCCTGGGTTATTCCGGGATGGTATGCATTGTCGAGCAGCATAAGCATCGGGATGAAAACCGGTGCAATAATTGCCCACTTGGCAGATGCACTGCCCATGAAAAGGTTTATGAATGCAGATAGCAAAACGAATGATGCGATGAGTACAGGCCCTGTAAAACCTATATCCCTGAGGCCTGCAGCACCTTTTATTGCTATAATGAGGCCAAGGTTTGATTCATTGAAGAAATAAACAAACTGGGCCGCAAAGAAAACCAGTACAATATATCCTCCCATGCCACTCATTGACTTGATGATATGCTTCATCATGTCCTTGTCGTTACGAATTGTACCGACAATACGTCCATATACCAGGGCAGGTATAAAGAAAAAGAGAAGTATACCAATGATAATGCCGTCAAAAAAGGGCGAATGCAATATTGAACCGGTTTCCGGGTTGCGCAGAATTCCGTTTTCCGGAATTACTGTCATTGCCCATAATGCCAGAAAAATCATTGCGGAAATACCTGCCCACCTTAGCCCTTTTTTCTCCAGGGGGGTCAGCTGTTCGATCGCAAAGCGCTCTGCATTGCCTTCATATTTCCCAAGCCTTGGTTCCACAATTTTATCCGTAACCCATACACCGACAATGAGCACTACAAAACTGGAGGCAATCATGAAATAGTAGTTGACTGCCGGGTTTACCACCATGTCGGGAATGATAAGCTGTGCGGCAGATGTTGAGATCCCCGCGAGTATTGGGTCAATTGATCCGATAAAGAAGTTGGCACCGAAACCGCCGCTGACGCCGCAAAAGGCTGCAGCAAGGCCTGCCATGGGATGCCTGCCGATACCATGAAATATCATTGCACCGAGCGGTATCAGGATCACATAACCCGCCTCAACTGCCAGGCCGGAAATGATACCGGCCAGTACGACCGCGGCTGTGATGAGCTTTTTGGGGGCACCAAGAACCAGGGCGCGTATCATTATTGCAAATAGGCCCGTGCCTTCAGCAAGTCCTATCCCCACCATTACCACCAGCACATAGCCCAGTGGCGGGAAGCGGAGGAAGTTATCGAGGATATTGGTGTATATCCATCGAATTCCGTCGCCGCTAAGCAGGTTTTTTACAGTAACTACGCTGCCATCTACAGGGTGCACAGCTGATACACCCATCCAGTAGCTTATGGCGGATATCAGTATCACAATACCTGCCAGCATTGCGAAAATGGTGGCGGGGTGGGGCAGGCGGTTACCGACTATTTCAATATAATCGAGGGCTTTCAGGAAAACCTTTTTGAAAAAATTGTTGACTTTTGGCAAGGGCATACTCACTTTATCTGTTTATAAATTACTGTATCCGGCTGTTGGTTTACCAGCCTATTATTTCACCGGGGTATTTCTCAGGCATTTCATCACGTGGCTTGTCAAGCCTCAGGTAATGGTCGAACCATTCCATGGTCCGTACTATATAATCAAGCCGGTGAACGTTGCGCTGGTTGCCGTGTCCTTCCCCTTCGTACCAGATAAGCCTTACAGGTGCATTTCCGTGAAGCTTCAGTGTCCGGTACATCTCCAGACTCTGCGAGGGGTGAACCCTGGGGTCGGAATCCCCGTGGAGTATAAGGGTAGGGGTAATGCTCTGGTCAGCATATTTTACCGGACTGCGGCTGTAAACATCCTCCCAGTCTTCCCTTGTCCAGTAGCCCCAGTGTACATAATAATCCTCCCACGGGATGTCTGTTGTATTGCGTTTTGATACCTGGTTGGATATCCCAACGAACATCACTGCCGCGGCAAACCTTTCGGTATACCTTGTGGCTGACCATGCAGAAAAATAACCTCCGTAGGAGCCGCCCCCGATACCTACCCGGTCAATGTCAACATAGCCGGTTTCAATAAGGTGATCGATACCGTCAATTACGTCTTCATACTCAACACCCACAAGATCGCCATACCCGGCCATGGTAAAGTCGACACCCCTGCCGGAACTTGCCCTGTAGTTGGGCATAAACACAAAATATCCGCGGGCTGCGGCCACCTGCCCCCAGATACCGTAGGAAGTAACCCAGCCATTCTGCACGGCTGCCTCAGGACCGCCGTGTATATATACAATCAGAGGATAGGTATTACCTTCTTCATAGTCAACAGGATAAAGCAGTACACCTTCAATATCCTGATTATCCCTTGCGTAATAGGTCAGCTTTCTCTGACTGGCCAGATGTATTTCTCCAAGCCATGGGTTGTGGTCTGTATGCCTTGTAAGATTACCTGATTCAATGTCGTAAGTATGAATCTCATTGGGATACTGCCAGGTGTTGCCGGCAAAAAAGACGGTCCCGTTGTTGTACCCGAATCCCCTGAATACTACCTTTTCGGCCTCTATCAGTATATTCCTGCCATCTTCGTCAATGTTTTGTTCGCTGAGAACAATATCAACACTCTCTTCGGCGGCATAGAGAAGGGTATTGTCGTCCTTCCAGGCAAAATCTATAACAGAGAGCTCCATCCCTTCAACATAGTTCCTGAGGCTTTCAAACGGTTGCCCGGCATCTTCTTCGATATCCATTACGAACAGACTTCCCGGAACAGAGTCTTCAATTTTGCTGGCTGACCTGAAGGCCAGTTTCTCTCCGTTAGGGCTGAAAGCCATGTTTTCAAGCTTCCCCGGGTTTTCCATGATCATCTCAATCTCGCCGGTTTCCATATCCACAAGATGTATCCTCTTGAACATATAGCTGTCGTCTACCAGGTTGCGGGGCGCTATTGCAGCTGCAGCATACCTGCCGTCTGGGCTCAGTACGAAATCAAATACTGTAACCTCTTCGGTTACCTGCCTGGCCTGGTTAGTGTTGATGTCGTAAACATAAAGGTTGCGGTGGGTCCACTCCTCCTCATAAACCTCGATCTCAACACCCCTGTTGCGGAATTCAGCCCTCATGGGATCCCTGTCGCCAAGGGCTACTATAGCAAGGGTGCTGTCATCAATGAATGAATAGCTCATTACACTTGAGGTGTGTTGTGTAAGTGCCCTGGGTTCACCGCCCCTCAGGCTCATTGCATAAACCTGCGCGCCCGGCTGGTCCGGGAGGTTTGCCCTGAATGTAACGTCGTCGCCCGACGGCGTCCAGCCGATACTGAATATCTGCCTGTTGCCAGTCATAAATGGGATCACCTCCCCCTCTTGCATATCATAGATATAGAGTTCGCGGTAATCATTACCCGCTGAATGAGTAAAGGGGCGGGGTACGTTAAGTGTAAAGGCGATGTAGTTCTGATCGGGCGACATGGAAGTTTCAACCACTGTTTTAAGGTCGAAAATGTTGTGTGTTGTAAGCACATCGTCAGCATTTACCAATGGTATTGATGCCCAGATGAAGATAAGAAGCAGTATGGTTTTACGCATAACTTTTTGGTTTTGGTTAATATAAGGCGGTTATTATGTAATGGTCACAAAAATAAATATTTTTAGCTAACATCAATGCCGGTATTAATAATCATGCAGTCAGGGTGTAATTGCCGGAGCTGTGCAAGGGGAGGAGAGATACTGTATATCCCAAAAACACCTGATCCGCTTCCGCTTAAGGAGGCGTAGCTGCTGCCGGTTTCAATGAGGTGCTGCTTTATTTTCCGGATTATTGGGTAATGTTCGAATATAAGGGGCTCAAAGTCGTTTTTCAGGTTATCCTGCCATTTGTCGAGCGGCTGGGCAAGTATATCTTCCAGGAGTGTGACAGGGGTTTTTGGGCTGCACTTAGAGTAAGCCCATGCAGTACTGATGTTTACGGGAGGAATTATGATAACAAGCTCGCATCCCTTTATCTCGCTGGTGCTGAATGGATGCAGGATGTCACCTTTACCTGCTGAGATCATGCTCTCTTTGTGCAAAAAGAAACCGCAATCGCTCCCAAGTAAAGCAGCCAGCTTTAAAAGCCTTTCATGCGGCAGATTCAGTCTGAACATATCGTTCAGTGTCCTGAGCATGAATGCTGCATCTGAACTTCCCCCTCCAAGGCCGGAACCAGGCGGAATACACTTGTGCAGGTATATGTCAACCGGAGGTAATTTTTTTTTGGTGAAATCTTCCAGCTCACTTCTGAGAAGTTCGTATGCTCTAAGGCAAAGGTTATTGCCCTTGCCCGGAGGTATCCCGATACCGCTTGTAAAAAGGTGGGTTTCTGTATTATCAGAGGGGACGACTTCAAGGATGTCATTCAGCCCTGCAACAAGCATGAATGTTTTTATCCGGTGGTAGCCAGGTATAAAATCCCGTGGTCCTGAGATGATCTGCAGGCCCAGGTTCACCTTTGCATGTGGAAAGACTACCATGTGAACTTTTTTGTTTGGAAGGCCTGTTTTACCAGTCTTCCTCCCATTCAATTAGGAACTCTCCATCTTCCTGCTTTCTGAGGTCTTCCCTCATCCGCTCCCTTTCAGTCTCTTTTGCTGAGGCGGAGTCGGCTCTCTGCCGCCCCAGGAAACTGAACTCCTCACGCAGTATGTTAACAAGGTTCCGTCTCTCCTCTCTTAGGTCATCGGCGATCTTTTGCCTCACCCCCTGGTAGTCATACCTGAATACGGGGTTTCTGGAAGTGCCGGACAGCATAAGAAAGAGAGTGGTCCTGCCAAGGCCGTCGTCAATAATGTCACCATACTGTTCCTGGGGATTACGCCTTTCCCTGTGGTTGCGGGCCATAAGGTCGGAAAGCAGTACCTGTATCCTGTAATCTATATCCCCCTCGAATGTATGCAGCCCTGACAACTGAAGGTTTATGGCACTCGAGCTTACCTCCATCTGCGGAATTATAATGTTCCTGTCGCGGATATGTATCTCGTTTTCCAGAGCAGAGAATGAAACATCCGACAGATCACCCGTACGAAGAAAACGGCCCATTTCCTGCATGGGCCTGTAGTTTACAAGCCTGCCGTCGATGATCCTGAGATCCGCAGTGGTTTCCATGCTTTCCCAGTCTATTTCAAGTGCCGGGCTCCAGTTGGCACGAAAAAACATGTTTGCCGTCAGTTTTCCGTGTATGTTCTGGTCAGTTATGTTGTTCTGCCCGAAATTACCCGTCTGATAAAACAGCTTGTTTATGTCGACACCTGAAAGGATGGCTTCACAGCTCATGGAGATATTTCCGGTTTCGCGGCCGTCTATAACTCCCTGCATCCTGACGCTACCGTCCATGGTATTGAAGTTAAGGTTTTCTGCAATCAGTCTCTGGCCTTCAAGCCTGGCATTTCCGCTCAGTCTGGCTGCCCTGAAAAGCCGGAACTTCAGGGCCTCAATATCTGCATGTAACATAAGTTGAAGCCTCCGGGGCAGCCTGAGGTGATAGTTTGTGTCAGCCTCTGCGCTGCCTTCTTCTGCCTGAAGAAGCTCATCAAGGTTTATGTTTTTAGAGTCGAGATCAGCGCTTATAAAAAGAGTTTCATCATTCAGGAAAAGGTAGGGAAGTACATTCGTCATGTATCCGCTCAGGGCAAAATCGCTTTCACCTGCCCTGCCAGACATGTGTTCGACCTCGAGGCGGTTGCCCCTGAAGGTCATTTTTGAGTTCATATTGTGGTAGTGTAGTGGCTTGCCACTGACCAAAAATCCAATTTCGCTGAGCAGGATATGGCCTGAGATTTCAGAACTGAGCAGGTCATTACCGGTGAACTTCCACCCCCTGCTCATTCTGCCTGAAAAATCAATTTCAAGGTCAATCCGGCCGCTGGCATTTGTTAATCGTTCAAGTATCCCTTGTTTGCTTAGCCCTGAAGCCGGAATGTTGCCACTCAGGCTGAAGCTGAGAACCGGAGTGTTGAAATTATGGATGGAACCGCTTCCGCTGACTCTTCCGCCATCAAATTCTGCACTTATGCTGCTCAGACTAAGGCTGCTTTTCTCAGCTGACCCATGACCGCCATTTGAGAAGGTCCCAGTGGCAGCCTTTACCCTGAAAGGGCTGTCAAGAGAGGGGTGTCTGAAACTGCCATTCTCCACGGTAAAACTTGAGCTTATCCCGGGAAAGTTTCCCCTAATCATTCTGCCTTCCAGATTTGCATTAAAACTGACAGCTCCCCCTGGTGAATATGCTGCGAGCTTTCTGGCTGTTTTGTCCGGCAGGCCGTCGAGCAAAATGCTCAGGTCTGTCTTGTCCGCACTTATGTGAGCCTGGTAAGGTAATTCTTTGTCGGATGTGTTTACGTACCCTGACAGAAAATAATCCTGCCCGTTCCATTTAAATTCGCCTGGTCCGATATATAGCTCGCCCTCTTTGGAAATTTCTATTCCTGTATCCATTTCAAGAGTCTTTCCCGGAGGGAATATTGTGCCTGAAATACTGAGTTCTTTTAAGATCATCCCGCCTTTTGCCGTGACCCACGTTTCGCCGCCTTCAAACCTGCCTGACAGCCTTAGCCTTTCTATATCTGCAGATATATTGTGATCACCCGTAACATGAGTGTAGCCCAGCTCGGCATTGTTTAGCTGCATGCTTCTTATGTCGAATCTAAATCCCGGGTTAACATTTTCCGGGGAGGCCTTCCATATAATGAAATTCTGTTTTCCCGTACTGTCGGTATGAAGTAAGATGCTGGCATCTGTTATATTTACGCCCCTTACAGTATAATCCCCTCTGAGTATATCTACTATGTTGAACTCAAGGCGAATGTCACCGGCCTTCAGCAGGGGCTCGCCTGCCGGCTTGCTTATTTCAGTGTTTTTGAAACTTACAGATGCAAGCGGAAAGCTTCTGAAAAGGCTCAGTTGCACACTTTCGGTCTTTACTTCTGCAAGCAGTTGTCTGTTGAGGGCTTCAATGAATCTGTCGCTAACAGTGTCACGGTAAATCCAGCCGATAATCCCAAGGCCAAGCACCATGACGACAATAAAAACCAGCCCGCTGATCAGTGATAGGCGAACGAACTGAAGCAGCAACCGAACTCTCAACCTTCTGTTTTCGCTCATAGCAAGATTTTTCAACTTTTCGCCGCCATTGCTATGGTTTCGCCGGGGCCGACCTCAGATAGGCCACCTCCCTTTCCGACAGCAACCTCCATCTGCCTCTTGGCAGATCTTTCTTTGTAAGACCGGCAAATACCACACGGTCAAGCTTTTGCACCTTGTAACCAAGCTTCTCGAATATACGCCTTACCACCCTGTTCTGCCCCGAATGAAGTTCTATACCAATTTCCCTACGGTTTTCGGGATTGGCATATTCTACCTGGTCAGGTATTACCTTAATGTTATCAATATCAATTCCGTGGGCTATCTTTACGAGATCTGCCTTCTTTACCACCTTGTCGAGATGCACGTGATAAAGCTTTCTTACACCGTGAGAGGGATGGGTCAGCTTTTTGGTCAGCTCACCGTCATTGGTCAGCAGTAGAAGACCTGTAGTGTTCCTGTCGAGCCTCCCTACAGGGTAAAGCCTTTGGCTGAATGCATTCCCGATCAGGTTGAGGACTGTTTTACGGTTGTGCGGATCATCGGTGGTGGTAATATAGTCCTTTGGTTTATTCATCAAAACGTATATCTTCTTTTCGTGCGACAGAGTCTGGTTATCGTATGAAATCTTGTCAGAAGGCAATACTTTGGTACCAAGTTCTGTTACTATCTCCCCGTTCACCTTTATGGCCCCGTTCTTTATAAGCACATCGGCCTCCCTCCTTGAGCAAACACCTGCATTGGCAATATACTTGTTGAGCCGTATACTCGGGTCTGAAGATTTTCCCTTTTCAAGCCGGCCCGGCCGGGGCGAAGACCTTGGCTTATTGGGTCTGTTGCCTTTGGCACTCCTGTTTTTTCTGTCTTTCATGTTACGGGGTTTTTTTGTTCCGGAAGTGCTTATATTCAAAAAAAGGCGCTGTCGCGCCTTCATATAACGTTATTATGTGCCTGTTTATTCCTTCGCGCTTTCGAGTCTTTCAAACATTTCATTCACCTTTGAAATAAGCTCAGACTGCAGCGACTTGTAATACTTTTTCAGTTCTTTTCCTGAACTATCCTTGCTGTCAGGGTTGTTAACCTTAGTGATCATATCCTCTCTGAACTGTAGCATTTCCCCTATCATATCCTCTGTCTTTTTGTCTTTGCTCTTGCCCTCAAGCTCCTGGTGCATCATGCAGGTTCCGATTACTTCGTCAACCAGGTAATTTATGTCTTTTTTAAGCTCCCTTTTACTGGCCATTTTTTTTAAAATTAATTTGTTATCAGTTAAAGTCTATAATTTCAATCTCGTATTTCAGCACAGCATTGCGGTCAACGTACATATTGCTGTATGGTCCGTATCCGAGTGCTGATGGGACAAAGATTACTCCCTTTCCACCTCTGGTGAACTCCATTACACCCAATCTGAACCCCATCGGCTCATTCGGGAGGTAAACGAATTCGTCGTATGTGGAGTAAAACATTTTTTCATCTTTGAGTGTAAAGGCATTGAACTTCATCCTCACAGTACTGTCTTCCCTCGGGGTTGAGCCGCTCCCCTGATATGCAACGACAATGAATATTCCTGATTCATGTTCGTATGCGTCAAGGTTGTTCTCCTCTATATATTCCAGTATCTGTTTCCTTTCCTTTTCAGCCCTTTCCGCATGCTCATCCTTTTCGCATGATAAAAAAAACAGCGATAAAAGTGGAAGCAGGAAGATCAGCCTTAGAGGCAAGGCCATTATTTTTTGTATTAACATTGTTACTGATTTTGTGCCGTGATTACGGTACAAAATTAACAAAAATAATGCCATGACCGGAATTTATCAGTCAACATTGTCGTGCAAAAAAGAGTTGTTTGACTTGATCTGGGCTTTTTTGTCAGATTCATTGAGTGTAAAGCGTGATATATGTGATTCGCTGCTTGCCGGCACCGGATTCAGGTTAACCTTCCTTCTGATGAATGCCGGCTGGTTCTCCAGGTCGGCAAGCCCCTCGGGTGTTTTCATCTGTATGCTTAGGTGCTTGAGCCTTTCCTCCCTTTCGGTTATCCTTTTCTGAAGATCTTCTTCCGATACACGGCTGTCAGTTTTTTCCTCAGTTTCAGCAAGTGTGTGCCGCATTGCAAGCTTCTGCCCGAAGGCCTCTATTCCGTCGCCTGAAATAGTCTTTGCAGTAGCCTGCCTTGACCCGGCAGCATGTTCCCCGCCACTTTCGTTCTCGCTTTTTTGCTTGAGCCTTATTCCTTCTGTCTCGTCCTGGCCTGCGACATCCCATTCAATGGTTTTCTGCTTTGTGTCTTCACTCTCTTCGCTTTCAAGAGGCATTACTTTTTTCTGTTGCTGCTTCTTGCCTCCCGGCTCGTAGAACTTCTTGCTGGAGTCGAAACCCGTTGCCACAACGGTTACATTTATTTTTGCCTCCAGTGACTCATCCTTTCCGAGTCCCCATATTATTTCAGCTGTAGATCCTGCCTCATCCTGAATAAAGTCGGTGATCTCGGTTATCTCGTCCATTAATATCTCTTCCTTGCCGCTGGTAATGTTGAGAAGTATATTCTGTGCCCCTTTTATCTGACTGTCGTTCAGAAGCGGTGACGACAGAGCGGTTTCAACAGCTTTCAGGGCACGGTTCTCTCCCTCCGCGGCTCCGCTTCCCATAATTGCCACCCCGCTGCCTGACATTACCGTCCTGACATCAGCAAAGTCAACATTGATATTGCCGGTAAGGGTTATTATCTCTGCAATTCCTTTTGCACCTGTTGTAAGCACATTGTCGGCCTTCGCAAATGCCTCGGATACCGAAAGGTTACCGTACAACTCTCTTAGCCTGTCGTTGCTTATTACCAGCAGGGTGTCAACCCCTCCCGACAGCTCCTTTATACCCTCTTCAGCCTGCTGACGCCTCTTTCTGCCCTCGAAGGAGAATGGTATGGTAACAATTGCAACCGTAAGTATTCCTATCTCCTTTGATGCCTTGGCGATAACAGGTGCAGCGCCGGTTCCGGTACCCCCACCCATACCAGCTGTAATAAAGAGCATTTTGGTGTTTGTGCCAAGGGCTTCCTTTATCTTCTCTATATCCTCGATTGCCGCCTTGCGTCCTACCTCAGGGATGCTTCCTGCACCCCTCCCTTCTGTAAGGTTTACCCCCAGCTGGATCTTGTTGGGTACAGGGCTGCCTTCCAGGGCCTGTGAATCCGTGTTGCAGACAAGGAAGTCCACACCTTCAATACCCTGGCGAAACATATGATTTACCGCATTGCTGCCTCCGCCGCCAACGCCTATGACCTTGATGATGGAACTCTGGTTTTTAGGCAGGTCGAATTTTATGATGTCTGATGTCATAACTGGTTTGTGTTTTGGTTTTTATATTTACTTGATTTTTTATTCATAACCATCTTTTTCAAAGAACTCCTTCCCGCGTGAAAATATCCTTTCGAGAAAGCTTTCTTTCTGCGGTCGTTTTTTCCCTTCCGCTTTGTTATTCTGTTTCTTTTGGTTCTCGCTTTTATGGAAGCCTTTTATTACAAGGCCTACACCTGTTGCGTGCATGGGGCTGCCAACCTCACCTGCTGGTGATTTCGCAAGGTGTTCATTCGGATATCCTATGCGGGTGTCCATTCCCGTAATGAACTCTGTTAACTGGGCCGCATGCTTAAGCTGGCTGCCGCCTCCGGTAAGTACAATACCCGCTATGAGCTTTTTCTCGAACCCGGAAGCCTTGATCTCATAGTAAACATGCTCGATTATCTCCTCCATTCTTGCCTGTATGATATGTGCAAGGTTCTTCAGGGATATCTCCTTTGGTTCCCTGCCCTTAAGCCCGGGAATGGAAACTATTTCCTCGTCTTTGTTTTCACTGGAAAGAGCTGATCCGAAACTCTTTTTCAGGGCTTCTGCCTGGTTGCGGATTATTGAGCAGCCCTCCTTGATGTCTTCGGTTATCGCATTACCGCCCAGGGGAATAACAGCGGTATGACGTATTATTTCATCCTGGAATATCGCCATATCGGTGGTCCCCCCCCCGATATCCACCAGCACCACCCCGGCCTCTTTCTCCTGTGAGCTCAGGACGGCTTCGGCAGAAGCCAGTGGTTCAAGTATAATATCTGACATTTCCAGCCCCGCCTTGATAACACATTTATTTATGTTCTTTGCCGCAGCCACCTTGCCTGTTATTATATGGAAGTTTGCCTCAAGGCAGTTGCCCGACATGCCTATGGGCTCACGTATACCCTGTTGTCCGTCAATGATGTACTCCTGGGGTATCACGTGTATTATCTCCTCGCCCGGGGGCAGGGCAAGCTTGTACATATTTTCAACGAGGTTGTCAATGTCCTCACCTGATATTTCCTCGTCAATGTCGTTGCGCATAATGTTCCCCCTGTGCTGCAGGCTCCTTATATGCTGGCCCGCAATTCCGACGTTGGCAACATTTATCTCCACACCCGAGTTGGCACTTGCCTCTGCAACTGCCTTGCTTATGGAGTTTACCGTGTGCTGGATATTCTCCACGACACCCCTGTTTACACCCAGGGAGTCTGCTCTCCCAAGGCCAAGTATCTCCACTTTCCCATATTCATTTTTTCGCCCTACAATGCAGGCGATCTTGGTTGAACCTATATCCAGTCCTACAATGATCTCAGAAGATTCCATAACATATTTATTTTGAGCATATTATCTGATTGTTGAATTCAAGGTTAAGTCTATTGTAATGATCCCAGCCAACCTGGGACAGACCATTACGATAAAAGGCCATAAGTCTGCTGAACTTTTCCCCAATGTCATTGGCTTCTCCAAATTCAATTATATGAGCTCCGTTTTTTGGAACCAGCTCGAATTTTCCGTTGGGAAGCATAATTATATGGTCGGTAAAGGCTCTCCAGAAATTGTCCCCGTGTATATATGATGCAAGCTCAAAAAGACCAGGAGGGCTGAACTCTTCCACCCCGACTTTTATACCTGCTATGTTTGCACCTGCTGAGTAGTCAGTACGGATGCTTCCGGTTATCATCATTACCCTTGCAGTATATTTATCCGAAAGGGGAAACATATACCCCTCTGTGTCTATATAAAAACTCTGGTTATTGCTGTTTACAACCCTGGCTAAGGGGTCGCGCAGCAATGCATTGACCCTGAGCTCCCCGTTTATTGTCCGGTAAACTTCGGCACGACTCACAAAAGGGATATTATTGACCGCTTCATTGATTTTTTGGAGCAAAATGGGATCAATCCTCATTCCCTCAAGGGTGTCGAAACGCTGCACAAGTATGTTTTTTATGTCCCCTTCATCAATGAAGTAGTTCCCGCTTCTGCTTGCGACACTCACCTCAAGGCCCTGTGAAGTCTTATCCATGTTGCTGTTCAGCGAAAAGCCCATTGCGGTTACAATTCCTGTAAGAAGGCCGGAAAAGACTATTATGTGCAATATCTTTTTTATCATCCCAATGCCTTGTTTTTTAGAATCTGAGTTATCGCTTCAGGAAAACGGTCAATATCTCCCGCTCCCATAGTAAGCAGCACTTCAATGTTTTCGGAGGATATTATATCCAGCAGTTCCTCCCTTTTACAAAGTACAGCATCTGTCACTTCTGATCTTTCCAGAAGCATGGCTGAGCTTACCCCCTCAATAGGCTCCTCCCTTGCCGGGTAGATATCAAGCAGTATCAGCCGGTCTAAAAGCGAAAGGCTCTTTGTGAAATCTCCGGCAAGGTCCCTGGTCCTCGAATAGAGGTGGGGCTGGAAAACTCCTGTAATCTTTCTCCCGGGCCACAACTCACGTGCAGATGCTATACATGCCCTTATCTCTTCCGGGTGATGTGCATAGTCGTCAACATATACCGTGTTGTCTGTCTGAAGGCATAGCTCAAACCTTCTTTTTACGCCACTGAAGCTAAATAGCGACTTCTTTATTTCCTCGCTACCTATACCAGCCTGATCAGCAAGGGCTGCTGCACCGAGAGCATTTTCAAGATTATGCCTTCCCGGCTGCCCCAATGTGATATTGCTGATATTGAGCCTGCCCCTGAAGTCGGCAATGTACCGGCCGTTCTCTATCCTGATATTTTCCAGATAATAATCCGGCCCCTCTCCTGTACCGTATTCGAAAGTTTTGCCGCCATATCCAAGAAATCCTGATATCCCCTTTTTGCATACCAGACTGCCGCTGCCGGGCAGAAGTCCGGCGAAATTACGGAAACTGTTTACGATCTCCTGATAGCTTTCATAAACATCCAGGTGATCCTGGTCAATAGCGCTTATAAGAGCTATCCGGGGTGAGAGCTGAAGGAATGACCTGTCAAATTCATCCGCTTCAGCAATGAGCCATACCGGATCCGGTTCGCCAATATAGTTGGTCCCGTAATTGGTACTTATTCCTCCAAGGAAAGCCAGACATGATTTGCCTGCCGATTTCATTATATGGGCAAGCATTGCACTGATTGTTGTTTTGCCATGTGTGCCGGCTACTGCAATAGTTGGTATCCTGGCAGAAAGCATCCCAAGTATTTCAGCTCTTTTCATCACAGGAATATCATGATCCCTGAAATATCTGTATATGGCCGAGCTTTCAGGAACAGCCGGCGTCCGGATCACAATCTCAGGCTTTACCGCTATGCCTGCAGGGTCGTCGGAATAGTTTATCCTTATACCTTCTTTTTCGAGCTTACGGGTAAGGGCAGAGGGGGTTTTGTCATAACCGCATACACTAACGCCCCGGGTATTGAAATACCTTGCCAGGGCGCTCATGCCAATTCCTCCAATTCCCAGGAAGTAGACATGTGTTATTTGGTCAATGCGCTTCATTTTTGAATTTTTCGTTTCCAGTTTGCGTTCCCCCTCAAATCCCTTTTTGTCCCGTCTATATTCCTCTGTTTGTTTTGTTGATCATTTCTATTGCTGCCCCCGCTATCAGGTCTGCTGCATCCCTGTATGACATGCCTGCCATCCTTTCCTTCAGCCGGTGCATTTTCTCCTTGTCGTGAATAAGCCCGCGAACAGTTTCACCAAGCTTTTTGACTGCTTCGCTGTCTTTTATCATTATCGCGGCGTGATGATTTACCAGGGCCATTGCGTTCTTGGTCTGATGGTCTTCGGCTACATTCGGCGACGGGATGAATATCGCCGGCTTGCCAACTGTACAAATCTCAGATACGGCTATGGCGCCTGCACGGCTAACCACCAGGTCCGCAACTGCATATGCATAGTCCATCCTGTCGATAAATGGCGCAATGTAAAGGCCTGAGCCACCAAAGGCCGGGGAAGCCTCCCTGGCGTTACCATAATATGACCTCCCGGTTTGCCATACAAGCTGAATCCCCTCTTTGGCAAAGAGTTCAAGGTGTTCAGCAATTGCCTTGTTGATGGTAAGCGCACCCAGGCTGCCACCGGTTGAGAACAGTACCGGCTTGCCCTCCTGCAGTCCGAAATACCTGATTGCTTTTTCGCGCTTGCCTTCTGTCATCACCACATCCTGCCTTACCGGGTTACCTGTCAGGAATATCTTTTCCCTTTTGAAGTATTTTTCCATGCCCTCATATGCAACGCAAATCCTGTCTGCCTTCCTGCCAAAATACCTGTTGGTCAGCCCCGGATATGAGTTCTGTTCTTGTATCATTAAAGGGATATTCTGTTTAACTGATGCCCTTAATACAGGAGCACTGGCATATCCCCCGACTCCAATTACCAGGTCCGGCCTGAACCGTTTAACAATGGCCTTTGCTCCTGAGAGGCTTTTAATGATCTTAAACGGAAGCAGCAGGTTTTTACTGCTCAGTCTGCGCTGGAGCCCTGCTATATCAAGCCCAATGATATGGAAGCCAGCCTGGGGCACTTTCTCCATCTCCATACGCCCCCTTGCACCCACGAAAAGGATTTGTGCATTGTACACTTTCCTTTTCAGGGCCAGGGCAATGGCTATTGCCGGAAATACATGCCCCCCGGTTCCACCGCCGCTAATTATTATCCTGGGCGGTGCGGGCCGATGTAATAGCTTCTCCATTAATTATCTCTTCTTTTTCAATACTTCTGCTGACACTCAGTATTATACCGATTGCCAGACTGGTGAACCATAAAGATGTGCCTCCCATGCTGACCAGGGGCAGTGGTTGCCCGGTAACCGGCAGCAGGTTAACTGCAACTGCCATATTCAGTATGGCCTGGAATACAAGGCTGAAACTGAGCCCTGCTGCAAGCAGGGCCCCGAAGGTGCCCGGGCTCTTATGTGCTATCCTGATACCCCTGTAAAGCAGTATCAGATAAAAGAGAAGGACAATAAAGCCGCCAGCCAGGCCGTACTCTTCAATTATTATGGCGTATATAAAGTCTGAATAAGCCTGTGGCAGGAAATTCCTCTGTGTTGAATTTCCCGGGAGCTTGCCCACAACACCGCCACTTGCTATTGCTATCTTTGCCTGCTCTGCCTGGTAGTTATCACTGGCCTCCTTGTTTGTAAAAGAGCTTATCCTGTTGTTCCAGGTTTCAATCCTGCCGCTCTGGGGTAATGCGGAAATAACCAGGATGAAAACTGCCAGTGCAAATATACCGGCTCCTGCAAGCCCCAGGATATAGCGAAATCTTACCCTTCCTATGAACATCAGCACCATACAGGTTACAAAAAGCATGGCTGCAGTTGAAAAATTTGCAGGCAGGATAAGTGCGCATATTATCAGTACAGGCAGGGTCATTGGAATAAAGCCCTGGTGCAGGTCTTTAATTACATCCTGCTTGCGGGTTATCAACCGTGCCAGGTACATTATTAGTGCCAGTTTTGCAAAGTCAGAACTCTGGAAACTTAAGTTTACTATCGGAAGCGTGATCCAGCGCTGTGCCTCATGAATTGCCGTACCCCTGATAAGGGTGAACAGAAGAAGTGGTATGGCAATGAATAGTGCAAGCTGTGATATTCGTGAGTAGTAAGGGTACCTTACCTTGTGGGAAAGATATACAAGGCCCAGGCCGAAAGCAGTTACTATTGCGTGCTTTATAAGGTAATATTCTGTATTGCCTGCCCTGAATCGGTATGCAAGGGTGCCGGTAGAGCTGTAAACTGCCAGTATGGAGACAATATACAAAAAGAACACAACCACCCAGATGGTACGGTCGCCTTTAATATTTTTAAGTATTGCCTGCATAATTCTTATTAATTAAAAAACCCTGTTGCTACAGCTCGAGTACTGCCTCCCTGAAACACTTGCCCCTGTCTGCGTAATTTTCAAAAAGGTCGAAACTCGGGCATGCGGGTGATAACAGTACAACATCGCCGGGGCTTGCAATACAATAGGCTATGTTTACGGCCTCTTTCATATTGTCCAGCTCCAGCGGAACTCCAATGGTTCTTTTAAAGCTCCTGACAAGATTTGTGTTGTCCCGGCCAAGGCAAATAAGAGCCTTTACTTTTTCGGCTGCCAGCTCCCTGATTGCGCTATAGTCATTTCCCGTGTCCTGTCCGCCTGCGATCCATATAACCGGACGGTTCATTGATTCAAGTGCAAACCAGCATGCATTTACATTAGTCGCCTTGCTGTCGTTTATAAAGCTTATACCTTTAATGGTTGCGACCTCCTCCAGACGGTGAGCCACATTCGGAAAGCCCACCAGGCTCTCTTTTATGGCCTCTTTTCTGAGATCCGGAAAGTTGGAAGCGATAGTTTCCGCAATTCCGCTGTAAATATTTCTTTCCCTTACCAGTTTTTTCTCTATGCTATTCATGTAAATATTCTTTCTATCTTAATTTCAGTGTTATAACCGAGAATACAGCCAGAATTATCCCTATTATAAAGAACCTCTGGACGATTTTTGCTTCATGCAGCCCTTTAAGCTGATAGTGGTGGTGAAGTGGCGCCATTAGGAATATACGCCTTCCTGTGCCGGTTCTTTTTTTTGTGAACTTAAACCAGGCAACCTGGATTATAACCGAGAGGCTCTCTATGAAAAATACCCCGCAAAGTATCGGGATCAGCAACTCCTTTCTTATCACAATGGCGAAGACCGCTATTATGCCCCCCAGCGACAAACTGCCTGTATCGCCCATGAATACCTGCGCCGGATAAGTGTTATACCAAAGGAAGCCAATGCAGGCTCCGACAAAAGCCGCTATGAATATCACCAGCTCTCCCGTATTTGGTATGTACATTATATTAAGGTAGTCAGCAAATACGACATTGCCCGAAACATAGGCCAGAATGCCCAGTGTAACCCCTATTATTGCTGAGGTGCCTGTTGCCAGGCCATCCAGCCCGTCGGTAATATTTGCTCCGTTTGAAACCGCTGCTATTATTAGTATCACCACCGGAATGAAAATCAGAAATGCCCATTTTTCATATCCTGGCCCGAGGAATGACAGGATTACCGAGTAGTCGAACTCATTATCCTTGAAAAAGGGTATCGTTGTCTTTGTCGATTTAACTGACTCCATAGGGAATGGAGAGTCAGGACGGGCAACACCGTCGAGTTCGAGTATTTCGTCTGTGCTTACGAACTCAAGCGGGATCTCTGCCTTTTCCCTTATTACTGCACCTTCGTGAAAATAAAGGGTAGCACCCACTATGATCCCCAGGCTGATCTGCCCCAGTATTTTGAACTTCCCGTGAAGACCCTTTTTGTCTTTGCGGAATACCTTTATATAATCATCCAGAAAGCCTATTGCACCCAGCCATAATGTGGATATGATCATCAGCAGGATATAGATATTGTCTAGTCTAGCTAAAAGAATACTGGGGACTAAAATGGCGGATATCATTATAATACCACCCATTGTGGGGGTTCCCTGCTTGCCGGTCTGACCTTCCAGGCCAAGGTCCCTGACTGTTTCCCCCACCTGCTTTTTGTTAAGTATGCCGATAATCCCCCTGCCGAATATCATAGTTATCAGAAGGCTTAATATCAGCGCCATTCCAGCTCTGAATGAGATATACTGGAAGACCCCCGTACCGGGTATACTGAAATTATGGTCCAGAAATTCAAATAAATTATAAAGCATCCTGTTTATGCTGCTAATATTCTTTTTAATTCTGCCTTATCGTCAAAAGGGAGTCTTGCCCCTTTTATCTCCTGGTACTTTTCATGACCTTTACCTGCAACCAGTATTATGTCGCCCTGGCCGGCAATTGCACATGCAGCTGCAATTGCTTCCCTGCGGTCGGTCACGGTAATTTGTTTTGATTTCAGTGCGGGGTTGCTTTCAAGCCCCCTGATCATGTCTTTTATTATATCTTTTGGTTCTTCGAACCTTGGGTTGTCGCTGGTGAAGATCACCTTATCGCTGAAGCGGGCTGCAATTTCAGCCATCGGTGCCCGTTTTGTGCTGTCCCTGTTGCCTCCGCACCCCACCACTGTAATGAATTTTTCATTTCCGGTGCGGAGTTCACTAATGGTTTCCATTACGTTTTTCAGGGCATCAGGAGTATGGGCGTAGTCAACAATGCCGGTTATTCCATCCCTGCCTCTGAAAAGGTCCAGGCGGCCTTCGGGTGGCCCGCATTTGCTTATAGCCGTGAGGAGGCTGTCGGAGTCAAGATCAAGAATACGCCCTGTAGCATAAACGGCAAGTATGTTATATGCATTGAAGGTACCCGTGAGCCTGCACCAGACATCTTTCCTGTCGATGGTCAGAAGCATACCGTCAAGGTTTTTTTCCAGTATCCTTGCCCTGAAGTCGGCCATTCTTTTGATGCTGTAGGTACTTACCCGTGCTTTGGTATTCTGAACCATTGTTTTGCCGTTTTTATCATCCATGTTGGTAAGGGCAAATGATCCGCTGCCAAGTTCGTCAAAGAGGATTTTTTTGCTTACGGAGTACTCTCTGAAAGTTTTATGGTAGTCAAGGTGATCGTGAGTCAGGTTTGTGAAAACGGCTCCTGCAAAGCTTAGCCCTGCCACTCTCGACTGTGCAAGTGCATGTGAACTTACCTCCATAAAGGCATATTCACAGCCTGCATCCAGCATTTGTGAAAGCAAGAGGTTTATTTCAGGTGCATCCGGTGTTGTATAGCGGGCCTCCACCTCCTTGTCGTGTACCATATTGCCTATGGTTGATATAAGTCCGCATTTATAACCCATGCCCGAGAATACTCCGTGCAGCATCTTTGCCACTGTTGTTTTTCCGTTGGTGCCGGTTATCCCGATAAGTGCAAGCCCTAGTGAGGGATTCCCATAATAGTTTGAAGCAATTATTCCGAGTGCCCTCCTGGAATCCTCCACCCTTATATAGCATACATCCTTGTTCAGGTGTTCGGGCATATGCTCGCATACGACAGCAACGGCGCCCATTTCAATGGCACTGTCTATGTGCCTGTGGCCATCATCATTGCCTCCCCTGAAAGCGACAAACAGACTTCCCCCGGATACCTTCCTGGAGTCGAAAACCACCCCGCTCACCTCACAGTGAGTGTTGCCGGCCGTTTCCAATATCCCTGTCCGGTATATCAGTTCTGCAAGTATCCTGTTGCCTCTACTCATGAATTATAATTTTTACCTTTTGTGCTTTCGGTTTTCTGATATTCTTCTATGACAATTCAATGTAAATTATCCTGTCCGGCTGTATCCGGGTGCCAGGAGGAATGCTCTGCCTGCTTACTGTTCCCCTTCCTGTAAACCTGACCCTCAAACCTGAGTTTTCCAGTACATATATTGCGTCCCTTAACCCCATCCCTACAACTTCCGGGACCAGATTCTCTATAAAGGTTCTTTCTGCAAAACCGACGGTGTCGGACCGTATTACTGCTGAACAGAAACTTGCGTCAGTGTTTTCGTTTAACCTGGCATTAAGACCCCTGAATATGGTTTTCATATCTTCCAGGTATGCGTTGCGGAAGCCCGGGAAATATGAAACTATTTCTTCCTGGTGGTCATACACAGGAGTGAACAGCTGTGCGGCGAACAGTTTGTCTGCAATTTCCCTGAAAACAGGTGCTGCGACCTGGCTGCCTGTGTATATATACCCTCTCGGGTTATGAATCAAAACAATACAGCTGTAAACCGGATTGTCGGCAGGGAAGTATCCTGCAAAGCTGGCCTGGTAATTTGGTCCAGTACCGGTACGGTACCCCCTTGCATTTTCTGCAACCTGTGCTGTACCGGTTTTTCCCGCAATAGGGTATGCTTCAGTACGTATACCCTTTGCTGTGCCGTTTTCGACCGCTCCCTGCAGCATCTCCCTTGCCATTCTTATAGTTGACGGACTTGCTATCGCCCTGTCAATTACCTCCGGGGTGAACCTGTGTACGGTCTGACCCGACTGTCTGATCTCACTAACGAACAGCGGCTTCATCATTCTTCCGTTATTGGCAACAGCATTGTAAAAGGCAAGAGTTTGCATTGGGGTCAGGGATACTTCATATCCAATTGACATCCAGGGAAGCGAAACGTTTGACCAGCCCTGATCACCTGCATCTCTCATAACCGGCTGGCCTTCACCCGATATCTCCAGGCCGAGTGGCCGGTCAAGGTTCATTTGTTTCAGGCGGTTTACAAAACGTTGGGGATCGTCCCTGTAAGCATTGTAAACTACCTGCGATACACCTACGTTTGACGAAAGCTCGAATGCTTCCATTATGCTGATCCTGCCATGCCCTATATTGTTGGCATCCCTCATTATCCTGTCGTAGTAGGCGATTTGTCCGTTTTTTGTGTCAACGGTGTCTTCCAGTCTTACTCTGTTGTCTTCCAGGGCTGCCATCAGGGCAGGCAGTTTGAATGTTGAACCTGGTTCCGAGCTCCTGCCTATTGCTATATTGTAGGTCTCTTCATAGCTGCCGGTGCCCGGATTGAAGAGCAGGTTTGATATGGCTTTTACCCTCCCTGTTGATACTTCCATTACCACCGCTGTTCCAAAATCGGCGTTGAAGTGCTGAAGCTGCCTGAGCAGGGCCTTTTCAGTGATGTCCTGTATCCTTACATTAATTGTTGTTATAAGGTCTCTCCCGTTTTTGGGCTGAATCTCATTCTGGTCGTTTATCGGCATCCATGAACCACCGCTTATACGCTGTACCAGCCGTTTGCCCTGGATACCCTCAAGATGGTCGCGATAGGCTCCCTCCAGCCCTACATATACACCCTCCCTTTCATAGCCGATAGTCCTGGCAGCGAGTGTCTGGTATGGCATTACCCGCCTGTTGTGTTCAACAACAATAAACCCGCCCCTGTTACGGCCGAGTTTGAAAAGGGGCAGGTCCTTCAAGCGTTGTAGCTGATCGTAGCTTACACTTCTTTTTACCAGGTAGAATCTCTCCTGGTTTCGTCTTGCGTTAACAAGGTCTGAACGGTAACGTGCTGCACTGCGGTCACCAAATGTTGATGACAATCCTTCTGCAAGCCTGTCCACCCCGTTGTAGAATACCTCATCCGATGTGACCTTTGTACTCAGGTCCATTCTGATTTCGTAAACAGGCAGGCTGGTGGCAAGCAGGCGTCCGTCATCGGCATAGATATCACCCCTTGCAGCATCTATGTTCTGGTAGCGTATTGTTGTACTGCGCGCCTGTTCTCTCCAGTGGTCACCTTCCACGAATTGTATATGAACGACCCTGGCAATGATGAGTCCTCCCATCAGTGCCATAATGAAGTATACCAGGCGCATCCTCCACAATATGTCGCTCTTTAGTTCCACTATTTCAGATTTTACTGTTAATTGAACAGTCTGCCCAGCAAGCCTCTTTCTTCCTGTGTGTATATTAATTCAGGAGGTTCGGTTGCCTCGACCAGCCCCCTTGCGCTCAAATGCCTTGCGAGTTCCGACTGCCTTGTCATATACATGTATTCCGACTTTGTCCGGACATGCCTGATCCTTAGTTCAGTCATTTCCTGCCTTATATGATCAACCTCCCTTGCCTTTTTCTCTGCATAGTATGCATTGAATATCAGAAAAAGGGCAAAAGCAGAGAGGTAAAGGATAAAAGGCATTGCCGAGGAAGTCGTGCTCCTGGTAATCATACTCCCGTCAAGCATGTCAGAGAACCAACGGCTGAATCTGCTGCCTGAACCCCTTTTTTGCTGCCTTTCTTCCTTTATGAACTGATTGGCTGTCATTTTTCCTTATCGGTTTTTTCTGCTATCCTTAGTTTTGCACTCCTGGCCCTGGAATTATCCCTGATTTCATCAGGCCCGGGAATCTGCATTTTTAAAACAGGATTCAGCGGGCTGATCTGCCTGCCAAAAAAATCCTTCTCCTGTATTCCCTCAAAATTTCCTGTTTTCATAAAATTCTTTACCAGTCTGTCTTCAAGGGAGTGGTAGGATATTACCACCAGTCTACCCCCTGGCTTCAATACCTCAGTGGCTTGCTCAAGCAGTGCCTTTAGCGATGCAAGCTCATCATTTACCTCTATCCGCAGGGCCTGAAATACCCGGGCATAGAATTTGTTTTCCCTTCCCCTTGGTGCAAGCGGCTTTAATGCATCCACCAATTTATGAGTACTATCTATTGAAAGATTTTCCCTCGTTTCCGCTATTATGCCTGCAACACGCCTTGCGTTCCTTAGTTCGCCGTAAAGGCGGAATACAGAAGCGAGTCTTTCGATTTCATAATCCCTTATTACTGTTTCAGCACTCCTGGCTGCCGACCTGTTCATCCTCATGTCGAGAGGGCCATCGTAACGCGTTGAGAAGCCCCGCTCGGACTTGTCAATCTGATGCGAAGACACCCCCAGGTCGGCCAGTATGCCATCGGCCGGGATCAGGCCGTAATACTTCAGGAAGTTTTTCAGGTACCTGAAATTATGATTTACGAATATCAGCCTCTTGTCATCCGGAAGGTTTTTGCCTGCATCATCATCCTGATCGAAAGCCACAAGCTTCCCACTGCCCAGCCTTTGCAGGATGGCATCCGAGTGTCCGCCGCCTCCGTAAGTGGCGTCGACATAAATGCCTCCTTCAGCTACCCTTAAGCCCTCGATGCTTTCTTTAAGCATAACAGGTATGTGATAGCTATTTTTTGTCATCTGCTGATTCCTGGTTGATCTTACCCATCACCTCTTCAGCGAGTGAAGAGAAATCATCGGGCTCGTTGGCCATCATCTTTTCATAAGACTCCTTGTCCCAGATCTCAATACGCTGACCATATGCAAAAAGAACTATTTCCCTTCCGATCCCGCCGTACTCGATCAGTTGCCTTGGCAGAAGCAGCCTGCCGGCGCTGTCAAGTTTGAGCTCTGTTGCCCCGCGGAAGAAGTAGCGTGCAAACTCACGGTTTTTTTTGTTATAGAGATTCAATGCATTAACTTCACGCGAGATTTGGAGCCACTCGCTTTCCGGATATAATGTAAGGTTGTTTTCCAGGCCCCGGTTTACCACAAAGCGCTCCTGGTCACTTTCCCCGAGTTGCTTTTTAAGGCCCGAGGGTAGTAAAAAGCGCCCCTTTGAGTCAACCTTGCATTCAAATTCGCCGAGCAGGTGCTTTGTCATTTTTTACCGGATTGTTGTTTTGATGTGTAAATATATGAATAAAAATCCCACTTTTTCCCACTTTTCCCCACATTGTTGATAACTTTTTTATGTCTGTAGTTGTACGGTATTTTGCTTTAGATGCATAAAAACCTGATAAACAGTAATAAAAGAAAGGGTATGCATGGTTTTTGGACTGCTATAGGATTGAAACGGATTACCACAAAAAGAATACAGTTTCATGTGTCTGCCTGTTCCAATATGAATGGCTCTTCATTTGATTTTTGTTATTTTTGTTCAGGTTTCAGACAGCCTTTTTTGCAGTCAAACTGATTTGAGATGGAGAATAACGAACTTCAATTGATTGATGTTGATAAAGTACTCAGGTCAAAAGCCGGTGGAGCTTACCGTTTTATTCCCGGGGCACTTAAAAGATATCTTAAACGCATAGCTCATCAGGAGGAAATCAACAGGGCCCTTCTGGACTTCCGGCACCTTAAGGGGCTTGAGTTCATTGAGGCTATTCTGGTTGATCGTTTCGGCCTTGATATTGAGGTTGTAAATCCGGAGTTCATTCCTGAGGAGGGCCGCTTTATAGTTGCATCGAACCATCCTTTGGGCGGACTTGACGGAATGGCACTTATGCATATTATTGGAAAGAAGCGGAAGGATATTAAGTTCCTGGCAAATGACATTCTGCTGGAGATAGATAAACTGAAGGATCTGTTTGTTCCTGTGGACAAAGTCGGCCGGAACAAGGCTGAAATGCTGAGGGCGATCGACAGGTGCTTTGCTTCAGGTGAACTGATTCTTGTCTTTCCGGCCGGGTTGGTTTCCAGGAAGCAGGGCAGGGAAATACGTGATCTTGAATGGAAAAAGACTTTCATCTCTAAGGCAGTCAAGCACAAAAGAGACATTATTCCTGTGTATATTAGGGGGAAAAATTCGAAATTTTTCTATAATTTAGCACTTTGGCGAAAGAGGCTGGGCGTTAAGTTGAATGTGGAAATGCTCTACCTGCCAGACGAAATGTTCAGGCAGCAAAGCAAGACGATCCGGATTATATTTGGAAAGCCTGTACCATACGATACTTTCAATAAAGATTTAACCCACAGGGAGTGGGCTGAAAAAATGAAAGAACATGTTTATGGGTTGCCTGAAGGTAAGCTTGAATTTAATGCTTAATACCAATTGGAATGACAAAGGCAAATATGGAAAGGGATATAATTCCCCCGATAGACAGGGAATTGCTGAAACAGGAACTGAATAGTGACAGATTCTTCAGGAAAACAAATAATGCTGGTAATGAAATATATATAATTACCTGCCACGACTCACCAAACACACTTCGGGAGATAGGGCGTTTAAGGGAGATATCATTCCGGACAGCCGGAGGCGGAACCGGAAAGGAAGCTGACCTTGATGATTACGATTATGCAGATGTACCTTACCGTCAGCTTATTGTTTGGGATCCTGCCTCAGAAGAGGTAGTTGGTGGATATCGGTATATGTTGTGCTGGGAAGTGCCAAAGGATGAAAGTGGCGACCCGGAGATAGCAACTGCTGAGCTTTTCAGTTTCAGCGACATGTTCAAAAAGGATTATCTGCCCTATACCATTGAGCTGGGCCGGTCATTTGTCCAACCGGCCTATCAGCCATCCAGGGAGAACAGGAAGAGTATCTATTCGCTCGACAACCTCTGGGACGGGCTTGGGGGCCTTGTCGTGGATTATCCTCAGACTAAATACTTCCTTGGCAAGGTTACCATGTTCAGCCACTTTGACCAGTATGCCCGTGATTTGATCCTCTTTTTCATGCACCGCTTCTTCCCGGATCAGGAAGGGCTTGTAAAACCCCATAAGCCACTTCATGTCAAAACACCCGCTGAGGAGCTGGATAAGGAGTTTGAGGGCAAAAGCTTTGAGGAAAGCTACAAGCACTTGTCTCATAGGGTCAGGGAAAGGAAGGAGAATATCCCCCCTCTGTTCAACTCCTACATGGGCCTGAGCCCCACGATGAAAACTTTCGGTACCGCCTTCAATGAAGGATTCGGAGGTGTTGAGGAGACCGGCATTTTAATAACTATAGGGGATATATATGAGGCCAAAGCCAGACGTCATATAAACACCCACCGTCCTCAGAATAAAAAGGATAAGTAATTGCCTGCCAACCAGCCAGGTCTGTTGTGAAAGTTTTACCGTATGATCATAAGGAGTGCTGAATTTGTAAAAAGCTCAGGCAGCTATAAAGACTGTCCGGTGGCTGATAAACCCGAATACGCCTTTCTCGGGCGTTCAAATGTCGGCAAATCGTCGCTTATCAATATGATTACCAGCCGGAACAAGCTTGCAAAAACCTCATCTTCGCCCGGGAAAACCCGTCTTATAAACCACTTTCAGATCAATGATGCCTGGTACCTTTGCGACCTCCCCGGTTACGGTTTTGCAAAGGTTTCCACCTCTGTGAGCAGCAAGTGGGAGAAAATGATAAAAGATTACCTTCTCAAGCGTGAGAATCTGCTCTGCTCATTTATCCTCATAGACATACGCCATGGGCCTATGAAGAATGATATGGCATTTCTTGAGTGGATAGGCAAAAACCATATTCCGTTCTGTCTTGTCTATACGAAGGCTGACAAGCTGAGCCGTTCACGTATAAGGCAATATTTGTCAGGATATGAGAAAAAGCTCTCCTCCCTATGGGAGCCTTTGCCGGCATCAATAATTACCAGCAGCAGTAAATGGCAGGGTGGAGAAGAGGTACTTGACCTTATCTCCGGATGCAATAAACAATTTGTATCCGGTCGTTTATAAACTGCGTGACGGTTATGGCCTGTACCGGGATTCCCGGAGAATCTCCCTTGCGTCTGTTTCTGCCATCAGGTCCTGAAGGCTTAACTCAGGATTTCTTCTCATATACTCCCGGACTATCTGCCAGCCGATCCAGCTTCCCGTTTGGGGGGCTGAGTGCCTGGAGAAAACCGATGTGAAAGGGGCCCTGCCGGTAAATTTGTTGATTGCATTATGATCAGTTGAGTACAGAAGGTCATTGTCTATAATGTAGGTCCATACAAAGGCCTCATTGTTTTCCATCCAACTGAGCTGGCTCCCGGTGTAGAATATTTTAAGAGAGTCGTGAGCATGAGGTATCATACAGTCAAGGAAATAGAGTTTCCTGCCCTCTGTTATCATGTTATCAAGCAGGTTTTCCTGCCGGTGCGAGTTATCTTGAAGATGTTTGTGCGCATAAATACGGACGATATCTGCTGTAACGGACGCTGGTTTCATCCATTGGGAGATGTATCTTGGTATTCCCAGTTTTTCATAGTAATGGTAATCGCTGCCAAGATAGTTGTCGATTGCGATTATCAGGGTGTCTCCCTCCAGTATAACCGGCAGGTTATAGTCTATACCGGATATATATGTGTAGATAGCCGGTATTTCTCCTTCCGGGAAGTGATGTCTGTAGTAGCGGAACATGTTCTCAAGTGATCTTTCCAGTTCATCTGTGTCAGCCCACACCTCCCGGCTGTCATTATACAGTTCTATAAGTAGGGGATCGGTAACATAGTCAAACAGCATTTGCTGGTTTTCATCATCATGTATACCCTCTCCGAGGAAGAAGTAAAACTCTTCTTTATGCGGAACCAGCTCTTCGTAAAGCACAAATGGGTTGACATTGAAAAGCACTTCCTCATACCTGAATATCCTAAGGCTGTCAATTTCAATCCCTGATATGTCCGCTTCGTAAAACGGCCTTTTTCTGCATGAATTACATGCATTAAACAAAAAGAATAAGGCGACAAATGCAATAAAAAAATAAACAGTTTTTATTTTCTGTTTAAACATTTTGTAATTTCTTTATGTATCTTTGGTTTACTTATTAATAATGGTATTGATGAAACGTAAACCTTAAATTAAAAGTATGAAAAAACTAACTGTTTTCATGGCATTGTTGTTTGCTTCAGTTACCCTGAGTGCAAATGATGATTTCGGCTTCCGTTTCGGACTGAAGGCTTCCCCAAACCTGTCCTGGTTCCGTACCGAAACCAGTTATTATTCTAATGATGGCATAAATCTTGGTTTTTCCTACGGACTTATCGTTGATTACAAACTTACTGACAATTATGCAATAGGTACAGGTGTTAATATACTTCGTACAGGAGGTAAACTCAATTACAGGATTATATACAACTATGAAGGGCAGCAAATAGATACCGATAAGAGAAGAGAGCACTATCTGAGATACCTGGAGATACCGCTCACCATGAAGCTCAGCACCAGTGAAATGGGGTTTATAACGTACTACGGCCAGTTTGGCCTTGGGCTTGGAGCAAACCTCAGGGCACGGGCTGATGACCGCGTATATTTATCGGAGGGAAGCACCCTGCGGACAACAGATGTTGACATATCTGACGAGATCAGATTTCTTCGTGCAGGTCTGATAATTGGTGCAGGTCTTGAGTACAACATGGGAGGGAGGACTTCGCTGCTCGGAGGCATCACCTTTAATAACGGTTTTTCCAATGTGCTGAAAAAAGATAACCCGTTCAATCCCCAGGCACCCGATCCCAGTGCCATGAATAATTACGTTGAGATCACACTAGGCATAATGTTTTAGCCTTTTTGCCCGCGCCCGTCAGCTGATGCATAAATATTTCCAAAATGCGTATTGCTCTTTCTCAGATAAACCTTCATGTGGGTAACTTTGCCTTTAATAAGCAGCGTATGTTATCTGACCTGGAGAGTGCCCGCACAATGGGCGCTGACCTTGTTGTCTTTCCTGAACTCTCGGTTTGCGGCTATCCGCCGGGAGACATGCTTTTATCTGAGTCTTTCATAGACAGCTGTTTGTCAGTGGTGGAGAGCATTGCTCAACATTGCCGGGGAATAGCGGCAATAGTCGGCAGCCCTTCCAGGAATCCGGGCAGGGGAGGTAAGCCACTTTATAACAGCGCCTTTTTGCTGGTTGAAGGCAAGGTGTTGAATGCCTGCCATAAAGGGCTACTGCCCACCTACGATGTTTTCAATGAATACAGGTACTTTGAACCTGCAGTGAAGTTCAGTCCGGTGGAGTTCGGGGGAGAGGTCATATCCCTTACTATTTGCGAAGATATCTGGAACATTGACGCTGCCGGGCTTTACACCTTTAGCCCGCCAGATATAATTAATAATGAGAGACCTTCCGTAATGATCAATATTTCTGCTTCACCTTTTGCCTGGAACCACAGGCCTGAAAGGATGCGGGTGTTGTCGGAGAATGCAAGGAAGTTTGGCCTGCCACTCTTTTCCTGCAACCTTGTTGGCGGCCAGTCCGATCTTTTGCTTGACGGGGGGTCTGCAGTGTTCAACGGCAGGGGTGAAATGGCAGGTTCCCTGAAAGTCTTTGATGAGGATCTGCAGGTTTTCGATACCAGCGGACTTGACCGGTCTCTGCCCTTAAGAATGCCGGATGTGCCTGAAGAAGAGGAGAAATTCCGGCTGATAAAGGATGCCCTTGTAATGGGGGTAAGAGATTACTTCAGAAAGAGCGGTCTTACAAAAGCGGTCGTCGGGCTGTCCGGAGGCATTGACTCGGCTGTTTGCCTTGTAATTGCAGCTGAGGCTCTGGGCAGGGATAATGTATGGGCTGTCCTGATGCCGGGGCCATACAGTTCTGACCACTCAGTGGTGGATGCCGTCAGCCTGGCTGATAATCTTGGAGTTTCATACGATATAATTCCAATCAGTGATACTGTAAACAGTTTTGGTGATCAGCTGGGACCGCTTTTTGAGAATACCGATCCGGGGATTGCCGAAGAGAACATTCAGGCAAGGACAAGGGCGGTAATCCTTATGGCCCTTTCCAACAAGTTCGGTCATATATTGCTGAATACCTCCAACAAGAGCGAGGCGGCAGTTGGTTACACTACCCTGTATGGTGATATGTGTGGTGCTCTATCGGTTCTCGGGGATGTTTACAAGACCGAAGTCTATGGTCTGGCCCGACTGATCAACAGGGGAGGTGATATTATTCCCCGTAATACGATCGTAAAACCACCTTCGGCCGAACTAAGGCCAAACCAGAAGGATTCAGACTCCTTACCTGACTACGGGAGCCTGGATGCCATACTGTATAGTTTCCTTGAAAAGCAGATGGATATGGGGGAGATCGTAAAGGCAGGCCATGACAGGGAGCTCGTAAAACAAGTGATTGAGCTTGTTTGCAAAAGTGAACACAAAAGACGACAATCACCCCCAATACTGAGGGTGTCATCAAAATGTCTTGGTTTAGGAAGGGAGATGCCTCTTGAAGCAGATTACAGCAGCTTCCTGGCCAGTGGTAAGCCTTAATTTACTGCCTCAACCGATTTGATTTCCGGTATTGCCTTTTTCACTGCCTGTTCAACACCGGCCTTGAGTGTCATCTGGCTCATTGGGCAGGATCCGCAGGCTCCCAGGAGTTCTACATTCACAACATTGTCGTCGGTAATTTCGACAAATCTTATATTTCCGCCATCTGCCTCCAGGTAAGGACGGATCTGATCTATTACGTTATTGACTTTATTTACCAATTCTTCTTTCGTTGACATATTTTTCCAGTTTGGGGTTGTTATCTTAATTTAGTTTTTGTAAAAATAATACTTTTTCATTTAATGGCAATGATTTACCTGTTTTCAGGCCTCCAGAAATGGCTTTCAAAGTTAACAACCCTGTCATCTTTTACCTCAACCCCTTCATTTTCGAGTAATTGCTGCATTACCTCACTTCCGCCGAAGTGGTGCTTGCCGGTAAGTATCCCATGTCGGTTCACAACCCTGTGCGCCGGAACATAGGGGACTTTACCGTGTGAATTATTCATTGCCCATCCGACCATACGGCTGCTTCCCTTACTGCCAAGGTGTTCAGCAATTGCCCCGTATGTGCTTACCCTCCCTCGGGGGATCTGCCGGACAACATCGTAAACTTTTTCAAAAAAGTCCATTTCACTGTGCAGTTGGCTTTAGTGAAAACCTGACATAGTGTATCCTCTTACCCTCAACCAGAAACATATTCTCGTAATATGTCCGTATATCCTTGACCAGAGGTTCAATAACCTTTTCGTCTGAATACAGGTCAGGACTCAGAGATTCGGTGTTATGACCCTGTTTCCCGATTATATCAAGGGTGTAATCGAACAGCTCCCTGTTGTCGGTTTTCAGGTGAACCGGGCTGCCTTCCTTCAATATATCCAGGTAACGTTTCAGGAAAGCAGGCGATGTGAGTCTTTTCTTTTCCCGCGACTTTCTTGGCTGGGGATCAGGAAATGTCAGCCATATTCCTGAAACTTCACCTCTTTCGAAAAAAGCGGTAATATTCTCTGCCTGTATCCGCAAGAAGGCAACATTTGTGAGTCCCTTGTCGAGTGCAAGTTTTGCGCCCTTCCAAATCCTGTCTCCCTTTATATCAATGCCTATGAAATTGGTGTCGGGGTATACCTGAGCCAGGCCTGTGGTATATTCACCCTTCCCGCAGCCTATTTCCAGTACCAGGGGGTTGTCGTTCCTGAAGTAATCACTGGTCCACCTGCCCCTGTATATGAAACGGTTCAGGGTATGGTGCGACTGTGGCTGAATTACGTTGGAAAAGCTGTTTATCTCCGCAAACTTCTTTAACTTGTTCTTTCCCACTTGTGGTAATCTTAATTTAAAAGATAAAATCACCGGTGCAGTATCCATGCCACCTGCCGGAGGTCATCACTCAGACCTGCCTTTTGCCTTTCGGCTTCCTCAAGTTCATAATAATACCCATAGCAGACCCTGAAGTAGTTTGACGGGGTACTGCCCAGCACGTGAGCCAGAGAAGCCCCTTCCTTCCTGAGGTCTTCGGCCAGGGAGCGTGCTTTAACCTCATTACGGAAACTACCCACAACAATGTAGTACACATTGCGGCCAGGTTCCGGCCGGGGAGGTTCCGCCGTTGGATCTGCAATCTCTGCCTCTTCTTCGGTAATAGCTTCGGGTTCGGTAATTTCTTCTGCAGGGGCTGTTTCAGGCCTTGCTTCTTCTGCCGTGCGTTCTGCAACAGGACGCTCTCCCCGCCTGAGAAGACCGCCTTCACCGAAGAAGAAGCTGAAGTTTGCAAAGAGCAAAATCAGGATTATCAACAGGGGAATCAGGATATAAGCGAGCCACCTGACGGCAGGCGGAAGCTTGGTCTTTTTTTCTTTCATATTTTCCTCACTTTTTTGGTTGCTACTGTATGCTTCATCAGGAACGCCAACCGGAGCGGGACGGGAATCCTGCTTTGAGGAATCAAGGTTCGGAGGTGTTACGACCCTGGGAACATCAGTTGCCTGATCGAGGTAGTTTACCTCCCGGTTGGGTTCAAACTGGTAATTACCATCAGCATCCATGTAAAAGATGCCCAGGTCCTCAAATTCAACCTTCTTTCCCGATTCCAGTGAATACTTTATCTCCTTCACCATATCGCCAAGATATGATACTACATTTTCAACTGATTTGCCCTCTTTCTCAGCTATGTATTGCGGCAGCGGACTGTCTCCGCCGGTTTGCCCCGGGCTGAAGTGCGCAATTTTTGAAGGGGATTCAACAATTTTCTTTTCGGGTATGAATCTTGCGGGTACGTACCTGGTCGAAAAGGTACCGAATCCGGGCAATACTATCGATTCATGATGGAATAGCAGATCACTGATATATTTCCCAACCTTCATTTGCAGATGATTTTATTTTGTTTGTGCATTGTTTATTGCCATAAGGTCAGCCGGTGTATCGACCGAGAGGCTTTCCGTATATGTTTCTTCTACGAAAATTTCATGATCTTGTTGCAGCCATCTTAGCTGTTCCAGTTTTTCCGCCTGTTCCAGGCTGCTCCAGGGAAGGCTTTCAATTTCCCTCAGAGTTCCCGCCCTGAACCCATAAAGGCCGATATGACTGTAAAATACAATATCCTTTGCTGAACTACCCTGATCCGCCCTGATATATGGGATTGGAGACCTGCTGAAATACAAAGCCCTGCCCGATGCCGAAATAACCACTTTTACCGTGTTGGGGTCATTGACCCTGGAACTGTCAGATATTTTCCTGGCGAGTGTAACAATTGACCTCCCCGGCACCTTCAGCATGCCGGCAAGCATGGTTATTTGTCCGGGGTCAATAAAGGGTTCGTCACCCTGTATGTTTATTATGCAGTCGTTTTCGGTGTAGCGTTTGTCGTGATTTATAAGATCGAATGCCTCAAGGCATCTTCCCGTACCTGACTCGTGTTCCTTCCGGGTCATTACGGCCTTCCCGAAAGTGTTTACATGGTTCAGTATGCGCCTGTCGTCGGTTGCAACCACTACCTCACTCAGCAATTGGCACCTGGAGGCCTGTTCATATACCCTGCTAATCATCGTTCTCCCTAAGACCTTGGCAAGGGGCTTGCCCGGAAACCTGCCTGAACCATACCTTGCAGGTATTATTCCAATGAATTGCATATCAGGTTTATTGGAAGTTTTGTATTGCCTTTTGCAGTTAAAACAGTCCGTGGATCTCTGCATCTATTTTTCTGATAACATCGCCCAGATCCTCCTGCTTTTCGCTGAACTTAACATTGTCAACGTTTATTATCAACAGCTTGCCCAGGTCATATTCCCCGATCCACTCCTCGTATCTTTCATTGAGTTTTTTCAGATAGTCAAGACGTATGCTGTTTTCATACTCCCTTCCCCTCTTCTGTATCTGGTTTACCAGTGTCGGCACACCAGCCTTCAGGTAAATAAGCAGGTCGGGAGGTTCTATAAAACTGCTCATCAGTTCAAAAAGGCTGGAGTAATTATTGAAATCCCTTGACTCCATCAGCCCCATATCATGAAGGTTGGGGGCGAAAATACGGGCATCCTCATATATTGTACGATCCTGTATCACTTTCTTCTTTTTCTTCCGGATCTCCACTACCTGACGGAAACGGCTGTTCAAAAAATAGATCTGCAGATTAAAGGACCATCGTTTCATGTCCTCATAAAAATTATTCAGGTATGGGTTCGTATCTACGTCCTCATAGTGTGCTTCCCATCCGTAATGCTTTGAAAGGAGAGACGCAAGGGTGGTTTTTCCGGATCCGATATTCCCGGCAATGGCAATATGCATATTTGATAAGCTTAGGGGTTTAAACAAAAATACACTTTCTTTCTGTTTATTCCAATGTGGCCTGGTCTTTAAGGAAGCTCAGGATCTCATCGACATATTTTCTGTTGTTGTAAAGCCGCGGCACCTTGTTCTGACCGCCAATCTTTCCCTTCGACTTTAGCCAGTTGAAAAATGTCCCCTTAGGAACCACGGATATTTCCGGTTTTTTGAGCATAAGATCGGCACTCCTTTTGGCCTCATAATCTGAATTAAGCTCCTTGAGCTTGTTGTCAAGCAGCTCAGCAAACCTTCCAATATCTGACGGCTCTTTTTCAAATTCAATGATATATTGGTGTGCTGCTCTTTGTTTGTCATCAAGATAAACAGGTGCTGCAGTGTATTCGCTTATTATTGAAGAAGTCTGGTCGCTTGCCGTTTTAATGGCAATATCTGTATTGTCAACTATTACTTCCTCGCCGAAGGCATTAATAAAGTTTTTTGTCCGGCCTGATATTTTGATCCTGTAGGGTGAGAGACTGGTAAAGCGAACAGTGTCGCCTATCAGATATCGCCAAAGCCCGGTGTTTGTGCTGATAACCATTGCATAATTGGTGCTTGTGTCAACTTCCGAAATTGTGACTGCCCTTTGTCCTGTCTGGCCATACTCGTCCATTGGTATGAACTCGTAAAAAATTCCGTAATCAAGCATCAGCAACATCTCTTTCGACTCCTTGCGGTCCTGTATCCCAAAAAAACCTTCTGATGCATTGTATGTTTCCAGGTACTGCATACGGGGGTTGGGAATAATTTTTTCAAATTGTCCCTGGTAAGGTGCAAAACTGACCCCGCCATGAATAAAAAGCTCCAGGTTTGGCCATACTTCATTAATATTATCCCTGCCGGTAATATCCAGCAACCTTTTCAGCAGTATCAGATTCCAGGAAGGAACTCCGCTAATACTGGTAACATTCTGGCTGTATGTTGAATGTGCTATCTTGTCAAGCTTTTCCTCCCAGTCTTCCAGAAGGGCAAGGGAGAGATCGGGTGTGCGGAATATGTTCCCATAAAACGGCGTATTTTGCAGTAAAACAGCAGACAGGTCGCCAAAGTATACCTTGTTGTTGAACTCACTCACCTTATGGCTCCCTCCCATGATCAGCCCTTTGCCGTCAAAAACCCGGGTTCCGGGGTTGTTGTTGATATATATCGACATCACATCTTTGCCTGCCCTGTAATGACAATCTGACAAAGCCTCCTGGCTTATAGGGATGAATTTGCTTCTGTCGCTTGTGGTCCCTGAAGACTTGGCGAACCACTGTATATTGGTCGGCCAGAGGACATCCTGCTCACCGTGTAGCATCCTGTCTATATATGGCTTGACTTCAGTATAGTCCTGAAGGGGAACCCTGTCGCGGTATTCTTCATAGGATTTTATATCGCGGTAGCCGAACTTTTTTCCCCATTCAGTGTCACGGGCAAAGCCAAGAAGCTCCCTGAGGGTTTTATCCTGGACCTCCCCGGGGTGTGACATAAAATACTCTATCCGGGAAATGCGTTTTTTTTTTTTTTTTTTAACAACACTGTTGACAAATGACATTTTGCTGCATTTTACTGTAAACTCAACTACAAAAGTAAATTAATTTTTTCATTGGAATTCTTATGAAGTTAAGTTTGCCAAAAGTCTTAATTTTGGTAAACGAAAAGTAAAATAAAAAAGCTAACTGTTTGGGTCTGATTGGAAAAATAACCGGACTGGAGATATACTCCAGAAAGCAACGCTGGAAGGTATATCTGCTTGCGTTTGCTGCCCTGATAGTACTTGCCTCGCTTTATTATACCGACACAATGGTAAGGAAGATAGAGAGGGATGAACGCCAGCGCGTTGAACTGTGGGCTGAGGCAATACAGAAAAGGGAAACACTATTGCAGGAAAACGAGAGGCTCTTTGAGGTGATACAGGCCGAAGAACAAAAAAGGGTAGACCTTCTCAGGCAGGTATATGGCAGGCTGGGAAGGGATAATTCAGCAGGAGAAGAGCTTACATTCTATACCAACATACTGGAGAGCAATACTACCATTCCTCTTGTAATGACAGACGAGAACGGGGAGATCCTCTCCGACAACAACCTGGAGAACCGGTTTTTTGACGAGAATAACAGACTCGGGTATGATTACCTGGAGGGAGACTTGGCTGACTATTTTTCAAAATATCCCCCCATGACATTTTCAATAATAGATGGCCAGAGGTTTATATATTACCAGGATTCAAGGGTTTTTACAGAGATACAGGAGGTAATGAGTGACCTGACCGACTCATTTCTTTCAGATATAGTTGTCAACTCTGCCAATGTTCCGGTTATAGTTGTTGACGCCGCTGGCACGGAGCTGATAGCCCATGGCAATATAGAAGGAGTGGAATTTGAAGATGAAGAAGAGGTGAGGGAACTGATAGAGACAATGACCGGGAGGACCCGCTTTTTATCTGTCAGCCTCCCTACCTATGGCCAGTGTTATGTATATTATTCAAACTCCCTGTTGCTTACCCAGCTAAGATATTACCCGGTTTTCCAGTTTCTTCTCATAGGGATATTCCTGTTTGTCTCATATATGTTGTTCAGCATTGCCCGTAATGCCGAACAGAACCAGGTATGGGTCGGCATGTCAAAGGAAACCGCTCATCAGCTTGGCACCCCGCTCTCTTCTCTGATGGCGTGGCTGGAAATACTAAAGATGAAGGGACTTGACGACGACACGATTCAGGAGATATCAAAGGATGTTAAAAGACTCGAAAATATTACCGAAAGGTTTTCCAAGATCGGATCTGCGCCCAAACTTGAAGAAAAAAACATTACTGCTTCGGTTAGTGAAGTAATGGAGTATATGAAAAAACGCAGCCCCAAAAAGGTTTCTTATATGCTTGCAGCTCCGGGTGGTGAAGTTGTAGTACCTCACAATCCGAATCTCTTCGGCTGGGTAATTGAGAATCTTTTGAAGAATGCTATCGATGCAATGCACGGCTCAGGCAGGGTTTATATTACTGTGGAGGATAACCGGGAGCAGGTAATAGTTGATGTTTCAGACGATGGCAAGGGTATTCCGCAAAACAGGTACAAAACGATATTCAACCCCGGATATACAAGCAAGAAAAGTGGCTGGGGCCTGGGCCTGTCGCTAAGCAAGAGAATAATTGAGAATTACCACGGGGGCAGGCTTTTTGTTAAGCATTCGGCAAGGAATTCAGGTACAACTTTCAGGATAATTTTGAACAGATAGATTTTTATGAGAAGCAGAGAACTTACATTTTTGCTGGTTATTACCGTCATTCTGATAACAGGCTTCTCTCTAACCGGCGTTGACAGGGTAAAGCTCAGTATGTTTAGCCAGAGCCTGCAGGATGGCAAGGCTGCGAGCCTTGAGGCAATATTGTACTACCAGTCGCTTGACGGGCGCCTTATAACTAAATTCGTTGACCCATTGGATCATATTATGGTAACAAACCGGCACGGGGAGCTTACGGTATATGATCCCGCTGAAAACACCGTTTACCGCAGGCAGAGCCTGGAGTACAGTTCAGAGAACAATCTTGTGTATTTCTTTCTTCATGGGAAGACCCGTGATCTGGGGCTTCGTGATATGGGTTTTATTCAGACACGAACCGACTTCGAAGAAGAACTTATGGTTTCCCGCTGGGAACCGCCAGCCTCACTCGGCCACCTGTTTTCACACATACAGCTTGTCCATGAAGATTATATGCCTGTTTATGCCGGATATTACGATGCTTCCGGTGAGCTTGTCAAAAAGGTCTACTATTCGGATTACCGGGTTTTCCCTGACCTGATACTTCCGATGCGTATAACCGAGTTCAATTACCTGCCAGGCGGAGATTCAATTATAAACCGGGTCAGTTTTTCGGATGTCCTTATAAACAGAAGGGCTGAAAGTGAATGGTTCGAGTTTGAAATTCCTGATGATGCGAAGATTATTGATTAGCAGTTTATGTGTTTCTGTTATCCTGTTTCTTACGGCTGGCATCCAGGCCTCTGAAGGCAGGCCATATGATGACCTGCAGCTTATAAGGCAGGAGCTTGAGGTTCGGCAACCATCTGCCAGCCCATACCGCAGTATCGGCTTTATGCCGGCCAGGGGCGATGGCCTCATTTCAAGGTACAATCCCGCGCGTATTTTACTCGGCGGGATGATGTACCTCTATCAGGGCTATATCAGCCCGCAGCTTCCGTCCGAATGCCTGTATCATACTTCTTGTTCTGCCTACAGCATGGTACTTATTTCAGAATTTGGTTTTGCAAAAGGGGTTATTGCTACATCCGACAGGCTGATGAGGTGTAACCGGGTGGCTGCCCTGGACATACACCCCATGTCTATACATGAGATATCGGGCAAGGCAGTAGAAAACCCTGATATTTACAGATTACAAAGAAACAAAACAGAAAGTACTATTCAGCGTTAAGGTATGCCATGTTATTTTTCAATTTCCTCAAGAATATTGTTGACAGCCCTTTTGCTTATGGCACTTCCCTGGCAGTCATCAAGTACAGGGCTGCATGAAGGAGGTTTCCGGAGAGAGGTTGATTTTATATTGTATCTTATGTCGAGGGGTGACCTGGAAGAGAGCCTTTTTCTAATTGAGAGGCTTAAAGCTTCAGACCCGGTTAGGGCCGACAGTCTCAATTATCTGGAGGGTTGGGTGCTCTACCGGCAGCAGAGACTTATGGCATCTGCCATGCGCCTACTTAATGTGTCGGAAAGCAGCCCGGTATATCACAAATCCCGCCTGTTTGGGGCATACAACCTGGCGCATTCCGGAAACACCGTCAGGGCTGCATCAGAGCTTACGTCAGTCAGGGTGAATAAAGGTAGCATGCCAGCTGCAATGAAGAATTTACAGATGGGGGGTGTTGCTTTGCTGAGGCGTGATCTTGACACCTATTTGTTGCATCAGGAGGAATTCAGTGGCGGGTTTCATGTGATGGCCCTGGAGGAGAGGAGGATGCACCAGCACTATGAAACAATCCGTGACAATCCTCCCCGTTCACCCTTTATAGGAGGACTGCTATCAGCGGCAGTACCCGGCCTGGGCCGGGTATATGCAGGCAAGGCACCGGAAGGTATTGTCAGCTTTCTGTACGTTGCAGCACTCGGTGCCTTAAGTTATGATATTTACCGGGGGAAAGGCCCGGGACATCCTTTGTTTATAGTTTCTGCTTCTGCAACCGGTATTTTTTACCTGGGCAATATTGCAGGCGGGGCTGCGGCTGTAAGACGGATGAATAATGAATTCAGATATGAGATTGATCAGCGTATTTTGTTTGATATGCATATTCCTTTGCGCAACGCCTTTAACTGAAAGGCTTTTTGCTGAGGGATCCGGTAAATGGCTTGAAAGGGCCGACAGCCTCTATGGCGAAGGTCTGTGGTTTGAAGCATCCATAGCATATGAGAGAGTGTATTACTTATCTGATGATGCACAACAGAGAGTGCTTGCAAACCTGCGCAAGGCTGAGGCAATGAAGCAGAGCGGGGAGTTTTCTCGCGCAGCCGGTGATCTTCAGCGCTCACTGGTTTTTACTGCTGATGATTCATTGCGTGCAGAGGTTTTGTACCAGCTGGCACTGTGTTTCTATCTGGATGGAGACTACAGTGCCTCCCGGTCGTTCATCATGCAACTCAGGCACGACAGGGGAAACAGTTCTGGCAGGCAGGAGGTTTTTTTGCTGGAAGGACTTGTAATGAGCGCACAGTCGCAGTGGAATGAAATTGCCGGGCATCTTGATTACTGGCTGTTGGAGAGCGGAGCTCCCGGTATGGTCAGGGATTCAATTGTGCAATACTATAAAGTAAATTTCCTGCTAGGGCAACCTGACTCTATACCTGATCCCGGACGTGCCAAATTGTTTTCGACATTCATACCCGGTACCGGTCAGGTGTATGCCGGTGCTCCCGGATGGGGTGTACTTAATGCGGCTTCACAGCTGGCATCGCTCGGGGCTTTTGGCCTGATGGCACTCAACGGATATTATATTGCTGCGGTGATAGCCGGGCTGGGCCCGTTTCAGGCATTCTATTTCGGAGGCATACGGCAGGCAGGTGAAATTGCCGAACAGAAAAGAAACAGCCGCCTGGTTTCTTTCCGGGCGGCTGTTGACGGCTTTCTTATAAATGTGGCCGCTGAGCTTGAAAACTAAGCGCTACCACATGAAAAAGCTGGGATTGTCGACATATTTGGAAATATCGTCATTAACCAGGCCGATCAGAAGAAGCACCCAGTCGACGAATGCAACAATGCCGCATCCCCCTAAAGTAAGTATGTATCCAATAATTGTACCCGTCGACGTGCCCAGGTAGGCACGGTGGATACCCAGCGGACCCACAAACCATGAAAGTATAAAGGCAATTGCCGGGTCCTTCTCGTTTGAACTCAGCATGCTTGTGTTTGTACCTGCCCCTGCCATAGGTGACATGCTGTTCATTGAGAACATATCTACCTGTTCTGCCTGTTCGAACATCTGATCAACTGAGGCATGATCCAGGTAGTAGCTGCCGGTACCTGCCCTGGCAGCGAATACGCCCATTAAAATAAGGAGTGTAAGGGTAATTTTTTTCATAATAGATGATTTTGGGGTATTGTTTTCTTTCACTAAAAGCAAATATATGACAATTGGCTTAAATTACAAATAATAACGTACGCCAATGTTAAGCTTCAGCTGGTCGAAGCCGCTAAGAAAAAGCTTTGGTTCGGCAAACAGTGAGAACCCTCCTATGTTATACTCAACTCCTCCACCTATACCAAGCCCGAGTTCACTGTCTGAGCTGCTTTCAGATCCGTATCCGGGAATATCCATAGAAACCCTTGAGTAATGGATCCCCAGGGCTCCGATACCATAAATTATAAGATCGTCTTCATTGTAGAACAGATAATGGAAATTACCATTGATCTCAAGTGCAGTCCAGGAGTAACTGTAGGTCTCGCCCCAGTAATGTTCTGTGTGGTCATCAGTTAACCAGTAAGTGAGGTCGCCTCCGACCCTCATATTCTCATTTAGAAAGTAGGTAACTCCTCCCCTGAGCCCCAGCTCCTCGATGTCAAAACCGTAAGCTATACCGGCGTTGATGGCGATCTGACCCTCCTCGAACTCGGTTTGGGCCTTTACATGTAAGCTGCTGGCTAATAAGAGAAAAACCGCAACCAGGGTAACTGTAAATTGTTTCATTTGTTTCATTTTGCTCCTTTTTTTTAGTTTGTAATTAATTAATGGATCCCCCTATACATGGGTATAACTTATGAATCTACAGAAAGTAAAGATATGGCTTTTTTTGAATATGGTGAATTGGCTCATCTCTCATGAGAGTAGGGCGTGATACTTTTCCCTTCTTTGCAATACGGATAGAATCACTCAAATACTCATGCA
>SLKR01000149.1 GCA_007134525.1 Bacteroidales bacterium
AAGTTTACCGAGTAAAGATGGTCGTAATATGGGTTTCGGCCTTCTTCCCTTCCACCTGCCATAAAATAGATCTTCCTGTTATCCTCATCTATATGCACAAGCCGTTTTACCACAAAATCGCCGCTTGTGACCGGGTTCAGCAGTTCTCCCGTAAACCGGCTGTACATGTATAGATGATACCAGCCACTCCTTTCCGAACTGAACAATAATAATTCATCACCAATCCTTTCGTGAACAATCAGACCGTACTCAATCGATATATCGGTATGATCGGACAGTACCGTAAAGACCTGTCCGTTCAGTGCATCAACCCTGATAATATCAACCTGCTTGAAGCCCCTGTGGGGATATAGGGCAAAAAGTTCACGACCCTCTTTTGTCCACTCAAAGCTTACATTCATAAAGTGAGGGATTGGATCAACATCTACAAAATACTCCCTGCCTTCTGAAACATCAAAAATCACAGGAATGTGGTAAACAATTGTGGTATCTCCGGGCGACCCGCGGTAATAGCTCAGCAAACGGGGCCTGTATAGGGTATCTTCGGTAAAGTCCAGCAAATACATCTTTTCCGCACTCCTCATATCAGCTATATATGAAAGAAGCTTCTCTGAGTCAGGAGACCATCTTATAAACAGGTTTTCCGGTCTTCCCCCAACTGCCTCGTCAATTACATCCGCCCAGCCGTAGCTGTTGCCGTATTCATAGAGATATTCACCATCCTGGCTTAACTGTATCTCTTCACCGCTTACCAGGTTGCACACATATATATTGTAATCACGAACGTAAGCCTTAAACTGTCCGTCGGGAGAGATAACTCCATTCAGGTTATCTTCGGCAGGTTCCATTTGGCTAAGATCGCCTGTTGAGATATTATAACTCCACATCAGATCTTCAGCCCTGAACTCAATTTCATCTTCAGCAACAAAGTTTATCCGGTCAAACGGCAGATCCCCCGGGTCTGCCTCCAGGTCTGCCTCTTCATTAAGCAATATGGCCAGTTCGTTATGATCAAATGCCTCCCGGCTGATACCCTTCTCCGGCAGTGTATGATAAAATCTTTTGCCCTCGCGGGTATTGGCAACATGCCAGAAGTCAGGGCCATCATCAACCCAGTTAGGTATAACTTCAAGATGGTAGACCTTCTGGCTGATATTCGGGCGTAAATAAGCCTCTGCCCTCTCATAGTTCCTTTCAGTTACCTTTTTCTGCTGCTCTGAGCATGAGCTTGCAAACAGTAAAAAAACTGCAGCAGGCATTATAAACGACTTTATTGACAAATTCTTCATCGCATCTGAGGTATAGATTGTTTTTACTAAAATATACTGAACCAGCCCGCAATTACTCACAATGGCATGAAATGCACTCGTCAGTATCGGGGAAAAACTCCATTAACAGTTCATAAAGACCAGGATCGTAATCCATGAGCTGCTCCCGCGTGCCTATATGATTATGAAGCCCGTCAGGTTCCGGAACGGTTGCGTTTACATTGAACCAGGTCTGAACTCCTTCCGCCCAGTACTCTTCTATATTTGTTTCTGCATAAGTATCTTTCCATAGACCTTTTGATCTGGCATCATCCAGCAGTTCCCGGAGCCTGTCATTAAAGCCGGGATAGTTGAGCACCAGGCCCACAAGGTGTATTGTATGCGCAAACTCATGTATAAGGATATCCTCGGCATGATACTTGTCTATCTGGTAGCAAAGAATATTCTCTTCAGATGCAGTTGTAAGAGGCAGGCGGGGAGTGCCGCCAAGGCCCCTTGCCCTTACATCCCAGTTTATTGTGTCATTTTTCAGAAAGCTATGCTCTGGTATATCGGTTGTTCCTTCGTAGCGTGCTGCCATTATTCCAAGCCTCACACCATGTGCCTGCATTGTGTCAACTACATTCTGCGGGAGCCCGGCAGTCATTGCAAGTATCTGCCTTCTTGCCTTCAGCAGTGCCTCGTCGGGAACAAGATATGAGCTGATCACGGGAAAGCCGCCTGCATCAACATACTTTTTATAAAAAGGGTCAAGATCAAGTTCCGAAGGGGGTACACTGACCTTTACCTTATCATCTGCCTGAGACATACCCCCAGATGCCGTCACTGGGGTTAAACAACAAGCCAATGCAAGAATTATGAACACAAAAAGTGTTTTAGTTAATCCTTTAAGGGTATTCTGGCATCTTGCTGATACTGATTTCATGTTCACTATTCTTTAGAGTTAAAAAAAATCCGGATCATCATCAGGGAAATATTTTGCCAGCAGATCGTACAGCCTTCTGTCATACTCCTTGAGTTTCTCCCTGGTGTTTACATGGTTATGAACGCCATCCGGCGGATCAGCAAACCTGTTTGCATTATACCACGACTGCACCCCTTCTGCAAAATACTCCTCACTGTTAACAGCCGCATAAGTATTATGCCAGAGCCCCTCCTCCATTGCCTTATCATATGCCTTCAGCAGCTCATCCTCAAAGCCTTCGACGGTGGGCCTCAGCCCCATAAGGTCGATGGCGTGTGCAAATTCATGAATAAGGATATTCTCTCCTGCGTATATATCACCTGGCAGCTGCAACAAGTTCTCTTCTCCTGAACTGGCCAGTGGCCTTGCAAGGGTAGGTCCGAGCCCCCTGTAGTTGTCCCATGGGGATCCCGGGAAGGCCTCGTTCAGGTCGCTGTATTCAGGCATGTCGGATGTTATCTGATTTCGCCCGATAACTCCAACTCGTACGCCATCCTCTATCATCCGATCAAGTGCTTCAGGTGGTATTCCGGAAACCATATGGTTAACAATATCCCTTGTCAGCAAGAGTGCTTCATCATATACTATCCATGATGATATTACGGGTAATCCGCTTGCATCAAGATATTTTTTGTAAAAACCATCAAGTCCCAACTCCTCAAAAGGTGAAGTAATGCCACGGGAGTGCTCTTTGCCAGGCGGAGCACCCCAGGCACTTTCCATCAGATGGAATCCCAAAGTGTCAAATTCCTTTAGTTCATCATAATCAAACGGATAATAATCGTTGCGGCCAAAATATGCTTCACTGAGTTCGGCAAAGAACTCCTGGTCATTCTCCATTGCATAGGCAGCTCTTTCATATGTGTTCTCACCGTCAAAATAGGGTACCGACTCATATTTACCGCTTGCTTTTGCCTCAATAAATGCATTGGAAATTGCGTGATAATCGTGACCGAAATACTGGTGATGAATAAGGTGAGCCATTTCATGCAGCACCATATATGGCTGGTTAAGCTCTGTCCAGGCAATAAAGTTGCTGGCATTTGCTATCTCAACACTCAGGGCCTTGTCGGGATTATGCCCGTTGGCCGACAGCCATCCGGAACTGGGGTGGTACCAGGCAGCACCGCCCGGAAGAAGATTGAGCTTCAGCCAGACAGGTCTGCTTTGCATGATATCCAGGAATTCAGGCCTTATCAGATTGTTGATCTCCTCAAGGAAACCGTCAAGCAATTCAATTGCTTCGCGTATGTCGGGTTCACTGTCCTCAGATTCTCTTGTAATTATAGTATACTCTTTCAGAGGGGTTTCAATATATGCTTCGGGTTCAATTACAGGGATTTCCTCCTTGCTTTCTGAACAAGATAAAAATAGCAGAGGAATAAAATGTATCAATATAGTGTACACTCTCATATCATTTAATGGATATGGGAAGGGGTTGTTTTATACACCCCTTCCCTTTTATTACAGAATTAAGGATTATAAACCCCGTCAAACGGGTTCTGATCACCGCCGGGCCATATTCCCTGCTGGAGCGATTCATTTGAATTCATCTCACTGAAAGGGATCTGGTAAACATAGCGCCACGAGCGTGCCGGCCATATCTCCCTACCGTCCACAGGTGTCAGGCCGTCCTGGTGGACACCTTCGCGGTACATCGGCTTCTGGTTCCTTATCATGTCAAACCAGGCATAACCCTCACCATAAAGCTCCTTTCTCCTTTCAAGCAGGATATCATCTATCAGCTCTTCACCTGAGCTTTCCGTACGTGTTGCATTACGGGCATCCTGGAGTTCCCAAAGCAACTCCTTTGCCTCAGCCTCACGCCCGGCCCTTGCAAGTGCCTCAGCCTCCATAAGCCACATAGAAGCGGCCCTCATCATAACAATGTCACCGATAAGATCAGGAGTGTCTCTGAACTTATAAGAAATATACAAGCCTGCATCCCATGGGTCAGGTTCTATCTGCTCATCATAGCGTATGTCATCCGGATCGAAATAACCTGCAAAGACGTCATTAAGGAAAAAACACGAAAAAGAAAATCCGTCCCTTGTCCAGTTTGCCCACATTGCGAAAGGAGAATAATCACTCATGTTCTGATCCTGGGTCTGCAAAGCCCCCCACATCCATTCATGATTGTTGATGTCATTGAACCCGGCACGAAACTCCTCGGGCGACATAAGGGAGTAACCATCACGTGCTGCATTGGCTGCACCTGCTGCATCGTCCCATCTGTTCATTGT
>SLKR01000027.1 GCA_007134525.1 Bacteroidales bacterium
AACTACCCATTGTTTTATCAGGAAAAGGAAATTGAAGCCTATCGGGAGTTTTTCAGTTATTATTATATGGATTTCTGATGAGCCTGAGAAAAAGTTTGTTTACTTTTGTCCGGTAGCAGAAAGATTTACTAATTTAGTTATATAAAGTTTAACAAACGTAAAACAGAGAACTGTAATGGTTAAACATAAAGAACCTGACCACACCGCAATAAATCTTGTTGGAGCTGGTACCACAATCAAGGGAGAGATCGATTCAAAGGGTGATATCAGGGTTGACGGAAAAGTTATTGGTGAATTACGTTCAAAAGGGAAAATTGTGATTGGTGATACAGGCATTGTAGAAGGTGATATATTCTGCGTTAATGCTGATTTCTCCGGTAAGGTGGAAGGAAAGGCAGATGTGAGCGAGCTTTTGTCGCTTAAGTCGTCTGCTGTCTTCAGGGGGGATATTATCACAAATAAGTTGTCTATAGAACCCGGAGCAAGATTCACCGGTACATGTTCAATGGAAAAGGATGCCCCGGCCCAGCAGATGCCTGCCGGGGAAGGTAATAAAAGCTAATTTGTTTTACAGGCCCCAGGGATGGTTATAAAGCTAAGGCAGTATATCAGGGATCTGACCTTGTTCGGGCTGTTGATATTTGCTGCCTACATCCTGTTCGGTTTATTTACGGCAGCAAGATTCACACCAACGTTGTCATGGTTTATTGTACCTTTTTTTTATTCTGTTGTTCTGGCTTCGTGGGTAATCATTAATATAGGTAAAGGCAGGAGTTCCAGAAGGTTCGGCAGCAGATACCTGGGTGTTACCATGGTTCGTTTCATGCTTTATGTCGGGGTGTTAATGGTATATTCATTTTCTTTTCCACAGGACGCGGTAGTATTCATAATTACTTTTTTTATTGTTTATTTCGCATTTACCCTATTTGAGGTATCATACCTTTACCGTGCACTGAAATAAAAACAACAGATTCAGGGCCAAAACAGTTTAAGCATGTGCAACTCCCTTGTTTCCGTTTATAGGTCCGTTCTGCCTTCAATAAGGCTGATATCGGTAATTGTTCTGCTGTCTCTGCCAGTGGGTGTAATTGCAGATAGCGGAGACAGGGACTTTGATGCGAGGAAGGTAATAGTTGATCATGTTCTCGACAGCTATGAATGGCACCTGTTCGATATCGGGCAACATGAGTTTTCAATACCTCTTCCGGTTATACTCATATATGAAGGAAAGCCATACTTATTCCTTAGCAGTCGCTTTCATCACGGAAGACAGTCATACAGTGGCTTTGCCGTGGGAACCGAAGGTCGGAGCAGGGGTCGGGTAATAAGGGTACTTGATGACGGTATTACACCCGACCCGGATGCGTCATTTATTATAGATCTGTCAATAACAAAGAATGTTGTGGCGGTGTTTTTCTCATCCGCGCTTCTGTGTTTTCTATTTGTGGGGATCGGGAAAAGTTACAGCAGGGCTGATATTTATTCCACCCCAAAGGGCCTGCCGCTTTTCTTTGAACCACTAATACTTTTTGTCCGCGACCAGATAGCGATACTTGCAATAGGCCATGATAAATACAAAATTTTCATGCCATACTTGTTGACGGTCTTCTTTTTTATTTTCCTGAATAACCTTCTCGGCCTGGTACCCATATTTCCGGGAGGAGCAAATGTTACAGGTAACATAAGTGTTACATTTGTGCTTGCCATGTTTACCTTCTTTACCACCCACTGGTATGCCAACAGGACCTACTGGCAACATATGTTCAACACGCCAGGGATACCGGCATTTTTGAAGTTTCCAGTTCCAATACTTCCGGTAATTGAGATGGCGGGAGCATTTATCAAGCCATTTGTACTCATGATCAGGTTATTTGCAAACATGACCGCTGGCCACATGGTCATTCTAAGCCTTACATCGCTGATATTCGTCCTCGGGTCTGTAAGTATTCTGATGGGCTATGCTATTTCGCCAATTACTGTTATATTTCTTATATTTCTTAATTTTCTGAAGATTCTCGTATCTTTTTTACAAGCATATATTTTTACGCTATTTAGTGCGTTCTTTTTTGGAATGGCCGTGCCCAAAGCAGGCCATTGATTACAAACCCTAAACAATTTGAAACAATGAGCTTCTTATTTGTAATGTTAACCAGTGTTGATATAGCCCATGAATGGATGAAGCTTGGGGCTGCCTTCACAGCTGTGATTGCTGTATTTGGTGCGGCCTATGGTATAGCGTCTATTGCCAGGAGTGCCATTGACAATATAGCCAGGCAGCCTGAGGCCGGAACCGACCTGAGATCATCTATGGTAGTTGCTGCAGCACTTATTGAAGGTATTACCTTCTTTGCCCTGGTGATAGTTCTGTTAACGCTGTTTGTATAGTTAGAGCAAACAGTACTTATCATCAGGATCAAACATAAAATTATCTGATCATGGAACTATTGATGCCAGGTTTGGGACTTGTTTTCTGGATGGCTGTTTCATTCGGCTTCGTTTTGCTTATCCTGAAGAAGTATGCCTGGAAACCTATTCTTCAGGTTCTTAACCAGAGGGAAAAGCAGCTGGCCAAGTCTTTCAGTGATGCCAGGCGGATAGAGTATGAAATGTCTCAGCTAGCAACTCTTAAGACCACCAGGGTTGCTGAAGCCGATCAGGCTGCTGCAGAAATAATTGCAGAAGCCAGGGCAGAGGCAGAACGCATAGTCGCCGGTGCCAGGGAAAAAGCGAAGGAGGAGGCCTCCAGTATTGCCAGCAAGACCGACGAACTTCTTGAGAAGTACAAAAAGGAGGCAATGCAGGAGATAAAGGGTCAGCTTTCAACGCTTTCGCTAGAAATTGCCGAGAAGGTCCTGAGGGAAGAGTTCAGTGACAGGGACAGAAACCTGAAATATGTCAGCAGGTTGCTGGATGATGTAGCAATCAACTAGCTGTCAAATATTTGATTATTATGGCCCGTAACAAGCATATATTATACAGGAGATACGCAAGGGCACTTCTGTCGCTGGCCATAGAAAAAAATATCCTTGAACGTTCTTATGAGGATATGAAGATGGTAGGTCATGTGTTTTCCGGGTCGCCTGAACTGAAAATAATTTTGAAAAGCCCTGTAATAAGGCTATCAAAGAAACAGAAAATATTGGACCGCATCTTCAACAAGCTTATACACCCGGTGGTGATGAGGTATTTGTTGCTGATCGCCAAAAAACAGAGAGGTGATGCCATAGAGGGAATTTCTTCAGCCTATGTTACTGTTTACAAACAGTATCTCGGAATTGAAACGGTAAGGGTAACAACGGCCGTACCCATTGACGGGAAACTTCGTTCCCGGGCTTTGGAAGCTGCCCATACGCTAACTACCAGCGAGATTGAGTTTGAAGAGGAAGTTAACCCTGAGATAATTGGAGGTTTTATCCTAAACCTGGGTGAAAAGCAGTATAATGCAAGTGTAAAGCACAGGTACAACCTTATCAGGAAGCATCTAAACAACAGCTAAAATGTCAGATATCAAACCATCTGAAATATCAGCAATACTGCGCCAGGAAATGGCTGGGTTTAATATGGAAACCGAACTTGAAGAAACCGGTACAGTTCTCCAGGTGGGTGACGGCATAGCCCGTGTTTACGGCCTGAGCAATGCCTGGGCAGGAGAGATGATAAGTTGTAATGATGGGCAGCTGACCGGAGTTGTCCTCAACCTTGAAGAAGATAATGCCGGAGTGGTTTTGCTTGGCGATTCACGCAACCTGAGTGAAGGCGATATTGTAAAACGTACCGGGCACATAGTATCTGTAAAAACCGGCGAAGGCCTGCTGGGAAGAGTAGTTAATACACTTGGTGAACCAATTGACGGTAAAGGACCTGTTGAAGGAGAGCTTTATGAGATGCCCCTTGAACGTAAGGCACCCGGAGTAATATTTCGCCAGCCGGTAAACGAGCCGCTTCAAACCGGCCTGAAGGCAATAGATGCGATGATCCCTATTGGCAGGGGGCAAAGGGAGCTGATCATAGGTGATCGCCAGACCGGGAAAACGGCCATAGCCGTTGATACCATTATTAACCAAAGAGATAATTACGAAAAAGGAGAACCTGTTTTCTGTATATATGTCGCCGTGGGGCAAAAGGGTTCAACTGTAGCTAATATCGTAAATCAGCTTGAGAAACACGGGGCAATGAATTATACGGTGGTTGTTGCAGCTTCAGCCAGTGATCCTGCTGCAATGCAGTTTTTTGCACCATTCACCGGAGCTTCCATCGGGGAGTTCTTTAGGGATACAGGCAGACATGCCCTTGTGATATATGATGATTTGTCGAAGCAGGCCGTTTCATACAGGGAGATATCATTGCTGCTTCGGCGCCCGCCCGGCAGGGAGGCATATCCCGGGGACGTATTCTATCTCCACTCGCGCCTGCTGGAAAGGGCCGCTAAAATAATCGAGTCGGATGATATTGCCCGGACAATGAACGATATTCCGGTTTCAATAAAGGAAATGGTAAAAGGCGGGGGTTCTCTGACAGCACTTCCTGTTGTGGAAACACAGGCAGGGGATGTATCTGCTTATATTCCGACAAACGTGATATCCATAACTGACGGACAGATATTCCTTGAGGCATCTTTGTTTAATTCGGGCATAAGGCCTGCTATAAATGTGGGTGTCTCTGTAAGCAGGGTTGGGGGTAATGCACAAATGAATGCAATGAAAAAGGTTGCAGGCAGCCTGAAGATAGACCAGGCCCATTATCGTGAACTTGAAGCATTTTCGAAATTTGGTTCAGACCTTGATGCTTCTACGAAGGCAGTGCTTGAAAAGGGTGTCCGGAATGTGGAGATACTCAAGCAGGCGCAGTACAGCCCGATTGCGGTTGAAGAGCAGGTTGCGATAATTTTCTGCGGCACAAAGGGGCTTCTTATTGACGTGCCTGTGGCAAGGATAACCCAATTCGAAAGGGAGTATATATCTGCGCTCAGGGTTGCGCATCCTGAATTACTTGAAGGTATCAGGCAAGGGAAGTGGGATTCTGATATAACCGCAACACTCCGTAATGTTGCAGCTGAGATAAGGGAAAGAGTATGCAAAGCCTGAAGGAGACAAGATCCAGGATCGAAACTGTGAGGTCTACCCGGAAGATAACCAGTGCCATGAAAATGGTGTCAGCTTCCAGGTTACGCAAGGTTCAGAATAATATAGTCCACTTAAGGTATTACTCTTCGCTTTTGAGGCAGATACTTGAAGAGGTGACAGAGCAGTTGCCTATATCCGGTCTGGGTGTATTTTTGAAGGAACGGCCGGATATCAGGGATGTGCTGGTTATTAGTATCGGATCCAATAAAGGCCTGTGCGGAACGTACAATGCCCTTGTAATTAAGCATACTCTGGGAGAAATTGACCGGCTCCGAAAGGAGGGTTCAAGGGTCAGGCTTTTCACGGTCGGCAAAAGGATTGAGAAGTTTTTTACCGGCAGGGGTTTTGATATTGCCGGCAGCAACAATGGGATAATTGACAAATTCAGTTTCGGGCCTGCTGATGAATTTGCCTCCGCAATAATGGATATGTTTCTGAAAGAAAATGCCGGACGGATACTTGTTGTTTACAACAGATTTGAGAATGCAATTGTGCACAGGCTTACCACGGAGCAACTGATCCCGGTGCCCGGAGAAACAATGATGCAGGCCGAAAGGGAGGCAGGTCAGGAGCTGTATGAAGACCCTGTTATCCTTGAGCCCTCATCCGTTGAGGTAGCGGAAGCGATGTGCCGGAGGTATATATCCTACAATGTATACCGTATTATGCTTGACGCCTCTGCATCGGAGCATGGCAGCAGGATGACCGCAATGCATAAGGCTACCGACAATGCAGACGATATGTTGCGGGCACTTACACTCAAGTACAATAAAGCAAGGCAGGCATCAGTTACCAGGGAGCTTATGGACATAATAGGTGGTACTGGCAGGGAGGATGTCTGACATTTACTCCTGTCCGTTATTTTTGAGTTTAACAATCTGGGCCGCTATGCTTAAAGCTATTTCTGCAGTGGTTGTGGCTCCAATGTCGATGCCCACGGGAGAGTGAATCTTCTGCAGCTGCTCTCTGGATGCACCATTTTCGATGAGATTGGAGAATACAGTTTCAACCTTCTTCCTGCTGCCTATCATGCCGGTATACTTAATGGGCAGATGCAACAAACTTTCCAGGATATACTGATCCTTAGCATGTGAGTTGGTCATGATCACCACGTAAGAATTTTCAGGATCCCTGATCTCAACCCCTGCCCTCTGATAATCGATGTTTTTCCTTGAGTGTGCAAATTTATTGCATTTCATGGTTGGCATTCCCTTCCTGTCATCCAGAACAACTACCCTGAAATCCAGCATTGCGGCCAGCTGGCTTAAAGGAATACTTATATGCCCCCCTCCGAAAATATATAATGTTTCAGGGGGGGTTACAGTTTCCTGATATAACCACTTTCCCCTGCTTTTCGATATCCCCGTTAATTGTTCACCTTTCATCCCTGCGGAAACAGTGAATCCATCAGGCGAGGCCTTTATCGTCGTCACTTCCCCATTTTCAATCCTTTCGATAATGGTCCTTATTTTGGGAGCATCAGAAGGAATGAGCGGCAGCAATATATGTGTCTGTTCACCGGCACATATCAGCCCTGAGGCCTCCCTTCCGGCTTTTTCGGAGTGGACCTGCCTTTTTAGTATGCAACTGGAGCTGGATTCATTCAGCATCTTAACCGACAGTTTCACCATATTATGCTCCATTATTCCTCCGCCTATTGAACCTGCTGTTTCCTCTCCAGCTGCCACAGCCATTTTAAACCCTTTTCGGCCCGGGCTGCTGCCCCTGACATCCCCTACTATAACAAGGATAACGGGATCATTTGCCAAGAGTCTGTTTTCGGTAAAAATCCAGAGGTCTTCCATATTGCTGCTTTTAGGTAAATATATGTAATTCCTGCCGTTTTTTACAATTAGATTTTGTCAAAAAACCATATCTTTAAGGCATTGCTGAAAAAACAGGCTTTATGGATAAAACAGGGATGATTAGGGAACTGTCGGAAAAATACAGGAATTTTACAGCCGGCAACCTTTCAAAACTAATAGGGATAAAGTCGCTGAGTCTTCAGGAGGCTGAAGTTCAGAAGGAACTCATGCGGCAGATGCAGGAGGCCGGTTTTGATAATGTAAGGATGGACGGGCTGGGCAATGTCATTGGAAGGATTGGAAAAGGGAAACGAGTTCTGGCATTTGATGCACATATGGATACGGTAGACCTTGGAAACCTTGCCGACTGGAATTTCGATCCGCTATCCGGGGAAATTGCCGGCGGCTATGTTCATGGCCGGGGAAGTGTTGACCAGAAGGGGGGTGCTGCATCCTTTGTTACTGCCGGCCGTATACTTAAGGATATTGCATTTGACCGCGACATTAGTATATTCTTCGTGGGCAGTGTAATGGAGGAGGACTGTGACGGGCTCTGCTGGAAATACCTTATTGAGGAGGAGGGGCTTAAACCCGACGCAGTTGTTGTTACCGAACCTACAAATATGAATTTATACAGGGGGCAGAGGGGAAGGATGGAAATGCAGATCGAGTTTTTCGGGCGTTCCTGTCATGGTTCTGCTCCTGAAAGGGGAGAGAACGCAATTTATATGGCTTCCAGGTCAGCCCTGGAGATTGAAAAGCTTAATGAAAGACTGGAAGCTGATGATTTCCTGGGCAAGGGGACAATAACAGCATCAGAACTAATATCAGAGAGCCCTTCCTTATGTGCAGTAGCAGATTATGCACGGCTGCATCTCGACCGCAGGCTTACCTGGGGTGAAACCAGGGAGGGTGCTCTCAGACAGGTTGAAGAGCTATTAGGTGGTATGAGGGCTGAGGTTAAGGTTCTGAATTATGAGGAGAGTTCATTTACCGGGCTTCGTTATGGCATGGAAAAATATTACCCCTGCTGGAAGCTCCCTGAGAACCATAAAATGATAAAGAATGCGGCACTGGTATTTGAAAGCCTTTTTAATAAGGCTCCACATATAGGTAAGTGGACATTTTCAACAAATGGTGTCAGTATCAATGGAATATATGGGATACCGGTTATAGGTTTTGGACCCGGTAATGAAATATTTGCACATGCACCCAACGAAAAGGTTCCGGTTGACCACCTGGTTGGGGCTTCCGCCTTTTATGCAGCACTTGCCTGCAGCTTCTGAAAATTATGAACCTTCAAACTGGTATGGTTGTAATGCATGAAATATTCAATAAAGCAAGGGAAATTGAGCAATCAGGCAATGGCCTTTATGGAAAGGATTTTTTGCTTACATGGGAAAAGGAACTGAATGACCTGAGGCTTGTACTTTCTGTTGCAGACATTCTTATGCAGATGCGAAGCAAAGGGCTGTCTCCACGTGTATTTGATTCCGGCCTCGCAGTATCAAACTTCCGCGATAAATCCACAAGGACCAGGTTTTCATTTGCTTCGGCCTGCAACCTTTTGGGGCTGGCAGTCCAGGACCTTGACGAGGAGAAATCCCAGCTTTCACATGGCGAAACATCACGTGAAACTGCCGTTATGGTATCCTTCCTTACTGACTTTATAGGAATACGTGATGATATCTTCCTCGGAGAGGGAAACCGTTATATGAGAGAGGTCGCCTCCGCACTGGATGAAAGTTTCAGTGCAGGAATTCTTCCGCTGCGACCTGGAATTGTCAACCTGCAATGTGATATGGATCATCCGACCCAGTCGCTGGCTGACCTTATGCACCTTGAAAAAGAGTTTGGCTCACTCGAGGCACTCCGGGGGAAAAAGATAGTAATGAGCTGGGCATACTCTCCCAGTTATGGCAAACCTCTTTCCGTCCCTCAGGGTGTTACATCAATTATGACCCGGCTGGGGATGAATGTTGTTCTTGCCCATCCTGAAGGATATGGACTTATACCTGAAATAGTAAAAATGGCATCCGAAAATGCCCGTGACAGCGGGGGCACTTTTAGTATCAGCAATTCTATGGAGGATGCTGTAAGGGATGCTGATATAGTATATCCCAAAAGCTGGGCGCCCTACCAGATAATGGAGAGGCGGACTGCAATGCTGAAAGCCGGAGATAGTAAGGCGCTGGAGGATCTTGAGAAAGAGTGCCTTAATGAGAACTCCAGACATGTTGACTGGGAATACGGCCTTAGGACTAAATCGCTGACAGCAGGAAGAAATGCTCTGTATATGCATTGTCTTCCTGCAGATATCTCCGGGGTTTCATGCAGCAGGGGAGAAGTGAGCGGCGAGGTATTTGAGTACTCCCGCCTGGACACATACAGGCAGGCTGGTTACAAACCATATATCATAGCCGCCATGATGCTCTGTAACAGGTTTGCATCTCCCTCAGAAATGCTCAGTAATATTTTGGAAAAAGATAAATCAAGGATCAGTCAGTTATGAGAAACAACAGTTTTAAAAGAAGTATTCTATTGCCGGTTCTGGTTATCATGGGGCTCTATTTTTCTGGTTTTGCAGCTTCGGGCCTTAGCGGTATAGATATTGACACCCTGCGTAAGGCAGGCCGCCTGTTGGGATTCTCATTCTCCCAGAACCAGGCAGAGGTGATGATGCCTTCTGTAAGGGTGCATATGCAGAGCGCTGAAACAATACGGTCGGCCGAACTGGACAATGATGTTCCGCTCCCGCTTGTCTTTGACCCGCTGCCCCCGGGGTATGAAGTTCCTGTGAGTGGACTGAATACGACATGGCGAATTCCGGAAGAGGTCATACTTCCTGAAGATTTGGAGCAGCTTGCGTTCTTCAGTATACCTGAGCTTGCATCCCTTATCAGGAGCGGGAGAATAAGTTCTGAAGACCTGACTCTTTTTTTTCTTGACAGGCTTGAAAAATACGGCGATACTCTTGAGGCTGTTGTAACACTTACCCGTGAAAGGGCGCTGCAGCATGCAAGGATTGCCGATCAAGAGATTGGGTCGGGTTTATACCGTGGCCCCCTGCATGGCATTCCATATGGGGTAAAGGATCTTTTCAGTGTTGAAGGCTATGTTACCAGCTGGGGGGCAATGCCATTTAAAAACCAGCGTATAGAGAATACAGCTTCTGTGGTTAAAAAGCTTGATGAAGCCGGAGCTGTGCTTGTGGCCAAGCTCACACTTGGATCCCTCGCCATGGGAGACGTATGGTACGGGGGGCAGACCAGGAACCCCTGGAACCTGGAACAGGGCTCCAGTGGTTCATCTGCAGGTTCGGCTGCCGCTGTATCGGCCGGGCTATTGCCCTTTGCCCTCGGAACCGAAACACTGGGAAGCCTGGTGTCACCTTCAACCAGGTGCGGGATCTCCAGCCTCAGACCAACTTTCGGGAGAGTGAGCCGGAGCGGGGCAATGGCTCTTAGCTGGAGTATGGACAAGATAGGCCCTATGGCTAGAAGTGCTGAAGACAATGCAATAGTATTTGATGTGATCAGTGGAGTGGACGGCCTGGATCAAAGCCTTGTGGATGCAGGATTTTATTTTGACTACAATCAGGATGTAACAAATCTGAGGGTTGGATATATCAGGGATTTTTTCGATGAAGACTATACCGGAAGTGATCTTGACAAACAGGTACTTGTTGATATGGAGGGGATGGGTGTGGAACTTGTTCCTGTGAACTGGGAATTCAGTCTGCCGGTTAATGCCCTCAGAATTATTCTTATGGCCGAGGCTGCTGCAGCTTTTGATAAGCTTACAACAACCGGTCTGGATTCAATGCTTGTAAACCAGGAGATCAATGCATGGCCCAATCTGTTCAGGGCAGCAAGGTTTATCCCTGCAGTTGAATACATAAATGCAAACAGGATTAGGTACCAGCTCTCAGTTGAGGTAAATGAGCTGATGGATGACTTTGATGTCATTATAACTCCTTCTTTCGGTGGTAATCAACTGATGGTAACAAATCTTACAGGACATCCCTGCCTGGTTGTTCCAAACGGTTTTACACAACAGGGGTCACCGCATAGTATATCCTTTATCGGGAAACTGTTCGAAGAAGACAAGTTACTTGCCCTGGGGCATGCATGGCAACAAAATACCGCGCACCATCTGCAGCGACCGCCCCTGTTTGACTCGTCCCTTAATTATAATAATAAATAATCAATACCAGAAAAGAAATGAGCAATAGTCAACCTCTTTATTTTAAGGTGCCGATGGTTCTTCTTACCATCAGCCTGACCGTCGGCATAATGGTTTATGCAAAAGGTATCCTGGTACCTCTTATGATCTCCGGATTGCTTGCCGTACTGATCAGTCCGTTTACTTCCTGGATGGAAAGCAAAGGGATTCCGCGCTTGCTTGCCGCTTTCCTGAGCCTTATCGCCCTGCTTGGGTTTTTGTTTGGCCTTGCATACTTTTTTTATAACCAGCTTATTGGATTTGCAGATGAACTTTACCTGTTGGAAAAGCGAATGACGGAATTCCTCACGGTATTCAATGAGTTTACCGAGCAACATATTGAAGGTGCCGTTCCCATCTCTTTTGACAATATTCAGACAGCCATATTTAATTACCTGTATGAGAATATGGCGAGCCTTACACAGGGAGTTATAGCAACTGCCACAACCCTTACAATAGTATTTATTATTCCGATATACATATTCCTTTTCCTTTACTTCAGGCAGTTTTTAATTGAGTTCATCCGCCGTGCATTTCCCGACAGGGACAGGGAAAAGGTTGAGAAGGTTATTTACAAAGTAAAAATGGTGGTGCAGAATTACATAGTCGGAATGTTCCTGGTAATTGTGATACTTGCCATTCTCAACAGCATTGCTCTTTACAGTTTCGGAATCCGGCACGCCCTTTTATTTGCCGTTTTTGCCGCACTGCTGAATGTGATACCATTCCTCGGACCGTTTATCGGCGCAACCCTTCCTATCTTATATGCGATACTTACAAAAGATACCCTGTGGTATCCCATTGGTATATTCCTTGCTTTTTACGTAATTCAGCTTGCAGAGAGCAATCTGTTCACTCCGAAAATAGTGGGGGGGAAGGTGTCTATGAACCCTTTCATGACAATTGTGGCCCTGTTGTTCGGCAACTTCATATGGGGGCTTGCAGGCATGATATTGTTTATTCCCGGTATGGCAATGATTAAGGTTGTATTTGACGAGATAGAAGGTCTGGAACCCTATGGTTTTCTCCTTGGCGACACAAAGAGCAGCAGGTCGTCAGATACTCCTGATATACCAATTGGTGAAAGGATAAAATCAATGAAAAGAAAGTTAAAGAACTAGAAAGTACCTGCAGGATATTTTACCCCGGTCAGATAGAGTCCGCATGCGGGTGCAGAGTAGCCGGCCCTGCTGCGGTCCCTGGCCTTGATAATGCTCCTGAAGTCATCTGTGGTGAGTTTCTCCAGTCCTGCACTGACAAGAGTGCCGACTATTGACCTTACCATATTCCTCAGAAAGCGGTCGGCGTTTATTTTGAAAACAAGAATGTGTTCCTGTTTTTGCCAGACTGCATTATTTACAGTGCATATATTTGTTTTTACCTGAGTATTGCTCCTGGCAAAACTACTGAAATCATCTTTCCCCTTCAGAAGGTCAGCTGCCTTCTGCATCAAATCAATGTCAAGGGGTCTTTCGAACAGCCATGCCCTGTCATGATAAAACGGATCCTTTCTGGTGCAGATAAAGTATTGGTAAGTTCTGTCAGTTGCGTCAAATCGGGCGTGTGCTTTGGGCTTTACGGGAATAACCGAATAAATGGCAATGGTTTGGGGCAATAACCTGTTCAGTTTATACACCAGGTTCATTTCCCTGATATGGCCTGGTTCTGTATGCGTATCAAAGTGTGCATAGAACTCTTTTGCATGCACTCCCGTGTCAGTTCTTCCTGCACCGGTGAGCCTTATTTTTTCCCTGAGCAGCAAGGAAAATGCATTTTCAGTCTCCCCCTGTATGCTGTCACTTTTTTCCTGTATCTGCCAGCCATGATATGCGCTGCCCATAAAGCCCATCCTTACAAAATATCTGTGCAATTTACCTTCCATCGTCTTGTAAATGTGATTCTTACTAATATATGTCTTTAATCGCAAAATGTCCCTAACAGATTGGAAAAATACAAATAAATAAAATTCAATTCACATCCAATTATTTTCGTACTTTAGCCGTAAAGGAAAATATATTATTTTTTTCTGATATGGGAAAAGTCAAGATCCTGGATAAGGTATTCGAAAAAAATATACCTTTTGAGACTATTCAGGAAAATGTAAAGCGTATTGCCGGGGAGATTTACGGGGATTACTCCGGCAGGGACCCACTGTTTCTCTGTGTACTGAACGGTGCTTTCATGTTTGCAGCAGACCTGCTGAAGTTCTATCCAGGCAGTTGTGAAATAAGTTTTATAAAGCTTTCATCATATTCAGGTACAAGTACTACTGGAGAGGTAAAGACTCTTATCGGCCTTGATGAACAGATCAGAGGACGTGATATAGTCATACTGGAGGATATTGTTGATAGTGGTATTACTGTTTCCCATCTGGTTGAGGATCTTTTCAGATATACCCCCGGCAGCATCCGACTGGCAAGTCTGTTGCTTAAGCCCGAAGCGTTAAAAAAGGACGTAATGCCTGATTATATTGGTATTGAGATCCCAAATGACTTTATTATCGGGTACGGACTTGACTACAACGGTTTTGGAAGGAATTACAAAGATATATACAAGATTGTTGAGTAATTGAATTATAACCACTCCCTGTTTCTGCAATCCGGGGGTAAAACTTTTTGAATATGCTTAACCTTGTGATATTTGGACCTCCCGGCTCCGGCAAAGGTACCCAGTCGGCTAAGATCGCCGGGAAGTACAACCTTTGTCATCTTTCCACAGGAGAGCTCTTCAGGAGGGAGATGGAAAAGGGTACTATGATCGGTAAGGAGGCCGGTAAATATATCGACAAGGGTCTGCTTGTCCCTGACGAAATAGTGCTAAGGGAGTTGTACCGCCAGGCTTTGGAGCATCTGGACTCGCCCGGTTTTATTTTTGATGGATTTCCCAGAACAATAGTCCAGGCCGAAACTCTTGACCGATTGCTCGAAAAAAAGGGAATCCCCATATCTATGGTGATTTCAGTTGTGGTTGAGGAGCAGGAGCTTTTCAAACGTATCCGTGGCAGGGGAGAGGATTCCGGCAGGAGTGATGACTCGGTTGATATTGCCAAACTAAGGCTGAATGTGTACAAGGAGCAGACCAGACCACTTATGGACTATTACAGTGTTCAGGGCAAGATTGTGTCTGTAAACGGAATGGAACCTGTCGACAAAGTTTTTGATAAGATCTGCCTGGCGATAGATACCTTCCTTGTGAGCCGGAAAGTTTTACCTGTTGTAGAGTAATGACCCTGTTAAGTCAATGAATTCAAACTTTATAGATTATGTTAAGATAGTATGCCGCTCAGGTAAGGGAGGAGCCGGCTCTGCCCATCTTCGGCGGGAGAAATATGTTCCCAAAGGAGGGCCTGACGGCGGTGATGGAGGCAAGGGAGGAGATATAATCATCCGGGGAAATTCGCAGATGTGGACTCTTCTCCACCTTAAATATACCAAACATCTTATCGCAAAACCCGGAGAATCGGGAGGAAGACAGAAAAGTTCCGGAGCCTCTGGAAATGATGTTGTGATTGAGCTTCCTTTAGGCACTGTTGTAAGGGATGATCACAACGGCAAGGTTGTGGCGGAGATTACCCGTAACGGTGAAGAGGTGGTACTGTTAAGCGGGGGGAGAGGCGGGCTTGGCAATGTTCATTTCAAGTCCAGTACCAGGCAGACCCCCAGGTATGCACAGCCTGGTGAACCAGGCGGGGAAAGGGTTTTTGTATTTGAGCTCAAGGTTCTTGCAGATGTCGGGCTGGTCGGTTTCCCGAATGCCGGCAAATCAACCCTGCTGTCTGTAGTAAGCGCTGCGAAACCTGTGATAGCAGATTATCCATTCACTACTCTTGTGCCTAATCTTGGAATGGTTTCTTACCGTGACTCCCGTTCATTTGTTATGGCAGATATTCCTGGAATTATTGAAGGGGCGCATCGCGGTAAGGGCCTTGGACACAGGTTTTTGCGCCATATTGAGAGGAACGCAATCCTGCTGTTCATTGTGCCTGCCGATGCAGACGATATACGCGCGCAATACAATGTTCTTGTTAACGAACTAAGGGAGTACAATCCTGAACTTCTAGACAAGCAGAGACTTATAGCTGTAAGTAAATGCGATATCCTCGGGAGTGACGGGCTGGAGGAACTTAAAACAAGTGTGGGTACAAAAATAGCTCAGGTACCTGTAGTTTTCATCTCATCTCACGCAAATACAGGAATAGTAAAACTCAAGGATATACTCTGGGAAATGATCAGCTCAGAGCGCGCGGACGGGTGATCAGAAATACCCTGACAGCCTTGCCTGTATATTGTCTGTTTTTACCCTGCAGATGCAGACATTATTCACTGCGGGCGGATTGTAGTTAAAATCCCTGCCGGTGTATTTCTGCATTGTAACATTCAATATACGGACTTTTTCATCATAGTCCTCAATGAATTCAACTGTGCCTTCTGCCAGAACACTCCTGTATTTCATACCATAGCTGCATGCCACACCTTCATTCCGGTGAAATAGTTCATGATCAGTGCTGAAGGCAATGCAAACTTTTGGGTTATCCCTTAGGGTGTTGATTTTCCTGCCTTCAGTTGCCATATGAAGGTATATATAACCTTCCTCATAGCCGAAATTGAACGGGAGGACGTAAGGACGGCCGTAATTGTCAGACATCCCAACGAAGCAGGTGTCGCATTTGTCTATGATCTCCCTTATTTTTTGGGGGTTACTTGTAGTGTTGGCAGCCATTATTATGTCGGTTATTTTTTTATTATAATCCAAAAATACAAACAGTTTTGAATACCTGGTGCTATTATTGATGCATAAAATTGAAGTATTTTTTAAAAAACTAAAGAAATAGTTGCATAACTAAAAAAATAGTTTTATATTGCAGGAAAATTAATTCATTATGAAAGAACTGACCAGGGCAGAAGAACAGGTGATGCACATCTTGTGGGATATAGGTTCGGGGTTTGTCAGGGACATTCTTGAACGTTTCAGGGATCCAAAGCCGGCCTATACAACTGTATCAACAATAATCAGAATCCTTGAGGAGAAGGGCTTTGTGGGCCACAGGGCATACGGCAAGGCTCATGAGTATTATCCACTGATAGAGAAGCCAACCTATACCAGGGTAATGATGAAAGGTGTACTGCTTAAGTATTTTGGTAATTCACTGAGGCAGATGGTTTCATTCTTTTCTCATGAAAAAGGGCTGACTGTTTCCGAACTGGAAGAGCTGAAGAGAATAATAGAGGATGAGATAGACAGCAAAAATGCAAATGATTAAATTATGGAAACAACAGCATCTTCCATTTTCTGGATATCAATTTACATCTCTGCTGTAGGTATTGTACAATGGCTTTTTGTGAGAAAAACTGCTACTGCCGGACAAAACCGGTGGTTCATAATCAGCGGTACAATCCTGTCTATTGCAACAGGAATATTCGGGAACCTGCCAGTGGTGGATCTTGCCGGAAGTGCTCAGGGATATTCCTACCTTCTGCCCGAGATCGTGATAAGTGCATCCTCCGGCATTGAAACAACACGCCTGGAAGTCTATGAAACATTCAGCACACACAGGCTGCTGCTTGTCCTGAGCCTTGGTGTGTCAGCTATTTTGTTTTTTCGAATGGCGGCAGGAGTCATTTATCTTTTTACAAGGATAAGGGTTAACCGGAGAATATTAATATCGGGATGCACCGTACTGCCTGTTCAGGCTAAAATAAGTCCATTCTCCTTTTTTGGCTTTGTCTTTGTTCCTCAAAGTATTATTGCACAAAAGTGCCTTGGCCCGGTATTGTTGCACGAGAAGGCCCATATCAGGAAAAGACACAGTTTTGACCTAATATTCATTGAGATGCTTACGATATTATTGTGGTTCAATCCTGCAATCTGGTATTTGCGCAGGGAGATAAAACTGCAGCATGAGTTTGAGGCTGATATGTTTGTTATAGAAAACCAGGTTGACAGGCTTTCATACCAGAATATCCTAATGGATATGACAATGTCAGGATTGAATATACCGATAATAAACCCGTTTAATTACTCACCCTTAAAGAGAAGAATCATGATGATGAACGAAAAATTCAAAAGAGGCCGCAAAAGGGCTTTTTTGAGCATGTTTATGGTTATACCCCTGTTTGTTTTGCTGTTTTTGGTTCAGGCATGCGATACACGGCAGGAGCAGGAAGTTTCTACTCAGGTTGAGGCTGCAGAAGAAAGGATAAAGGCTTATGAGGAAGAAGTTATTTTTACCGTGGTCGAGGAACCTCCGCGGTTTAGTGGGGGTGAATCTGCACGCCAGCATTATTTTGGGAATAACCTTAGATACCCTGAGGAGGCCCGCAGGGAAGGTATTCAGGGTACTGTATTTGTAAGCTTCGTAGTGGAAAAGGACGGTAGCATCAGCAATGTAAAGGTATTGCGTGGTATTGGAGGAGGTTGTGACGAAGAGGCGGTACGTGTGGCAGAAATGATGCCCCGGTGGGAGCCAGGCCATCAGAGGGGAGAACCGGTCAGGGTACAGTTCAGTATGCCTGTAAGATTCCGGTTGAATAGTGATTAGGGTTCAGTTTTGGACTGGGGTGTTTAGAGTACTTAGAAGTAAAAGAACCTCATATAACACTCAACACCTGTGAGAATATAATCATAAGAACTATTGCCAGAGGATATACAGATGCATACCCCAGGGATGCGGCATCAGTTTCGGTTTTTGAATCAGCCGCGGCCAGCCCCGGGGTGCTTGTCATGCTCCCTGCCACTACGCCCAGCATTGTGGCGAAATTGATCTTCAGGCCATAATATCCGATAACCGCTGTAAGCACCATAGGGATAGTGGTGATAAGCATTCCGGCCCAGAGGATACTCCAGCCGTATTCGGCAAGTGCTTCCATTATATGCGATCCTGCATGGGTACCTACTGTTGCAAGGAACATAAGCAGGCCCAGTTTCCTGAGCAGGTTGTTTGCCCCTCCCGACATATTCCATATAATGGGCCCGGTTTTTCCTATCTTGCTCAAAACCAGTGCTGAAACCAAAACACCTCCGGTTATGCCGAGAGAAAACTCAAACAGTCCGAAAACCGGGAAATGGATGCTTCCGAAGAGCACCCCGATAATTATACCAAGGCTTATAGGCAGGAAATTTGTTTCGCTTAGCCGTTTTTCATTATTACCAAGCAATTTCATTACTTTGGGCATGTTATCTTCATCTGAGGCCAGCATTACCTTGTCGCCAAACCTTAGCGTGCTGCTACCCCTTGGTGAAATATCAATGCCGCTTCGACGGATACGTGTTATAGTTGCGTTGTAATATGCCCTAAGGTTCAGTGAATTGAGGCTTTTGCTTATAACCTCCTTGTTTGTGACAAGGACCCAGTATACCTTGTATCCGGCGGCATGAGGCATCTTGATGTCTGTGGGCGGCCCTATCATATATTCTACTTTTTCGAGAGCTTCGTCAGTTCCTACCACCTTCACAATATCACCAAGGTACAGCCTTGCATTTTCGCCAGGTGCATAAACCTTTTCGCCGTGCTTTATGCGGCTTATCACTGCATGTGTCATCTCTCCGATCCCGAGCTCACGCAAGGTTTTCCCCTCCAGGTTCTTATTCTCAACAATAAAGTTCTGAACACTTACCCTGGGATGATCCTCCTGGGACCTTTGAAGATAGTTCTCCTCCTCTTTTTTCATATTTATTCCCAGTATGACCGGCATAAGGTGTATGGTTAATATCGCCATTACTGCCCCGGCGGGATAAACAACACCGTAACCCACTGATGGCAGGGTTGAGCCTGAAATGTCTATAGCTGCTGCCAGGCCGGATGTGGAAGTAAGTGAACCATTAAAAATCCCGACACCAAGCAGTGAGTCGAACCCGAAAAAACTGCTAAGCCCAACTGAAAGAAGAGCGGCGCTGCTGACCAGAATGAAGCAAACTCCCAGGTATTGTCTGCCGGTTTTCTTGAACGCGTCAAAGAAACCGGGCCCGGCTTGCATCCCCACGGTAAAGATAAAGAAAACCAGGCCTATAGTCTGAAACTCCCTGGGTACAAGTATTCCATGATGCCCCATAATCAGGGCAACGAACACAACAGCCGAGAGATCTAGTGAAAAACCCCTGAACTTAATGCTGCCCAGGATTATACCAAGACTAATTATCAGGAACAAGGCAAAATAACCTTCATATATCAATCCGGACATTCCTGTATATTCTTTGAACCTTTTATAAAGAGATTTGGTTAAATGCTTTTGAAGCCTACAAAGTTAATCCTTCTTTGATACCTTTATAGTTGAAGGCAATTAATTTTTTAAGATTAAAAAAACATGCACTAATGGGCACAAACCGGAAAATAAATATATTCTGGTTCAGGCGTGATTTGAGGCTTGATGACAACCACGCCTTATACAGAGCGCTTAACTCCGGATACAAAGTCGTGTTTCTTTTTATTTTTGATACCAACATAACCCGAACACTGCCAGCTGATGACCACCGCCTCAGCTTTATTTACAATCAGCTCAGGGAGCTTCATCATAAGTTAAAAAAGGATGGAGGCTGCATGCTTATACGTCAGGGTGTGCCGCTGGATGTTTTCAGCAAGCTGAGCCGCGAGTATGAGATCAATGCAGTATACTGCAATACTGACCACGAGCAGTATGGTATTGATCGCGACAAGGGAATTGCCTCCTTTATGGCTGAAAATGGAGTGGGTTTTCACAGCTATTCTGATCACCTTATTATGAAAAGGGATGAAGTACTAAAGGATGACAAAACCCCATATGTGGTATTTACCCCGTTTAGTAAAAGATGGAAATCCCTGTTTCAAAGCAGGCATATTAAACCCTGGCCTTCCGGGAAGTTTATTACAAATTGCCATACAGGCAAATGCACCGGGTTTCCCTCATTGGAGGAACTGGGCCTTGAACCATCAAGTATATCTGCACCACCAGTCAGAATTGAAGGGTCAGTGATTGAGAATTATGATAAGTCCAGGGATATTCCCTCTGCAGATGCTACTACACGCCTTGGTCTGCACCTTCGCTTTGGCACCATAAGCATAAGAAAACTTGTTGAAAAAGCTGTAAGGCTTAATGAGGTGTTTTTAAATGAGTTGATATGGAGGGAGTTTTATGCGATAATAATGTGGCACTACCCTTATGTGGCCCAGCGGTCTTTCAAGCCTGAGTACGACAGGATAAACTGGGTTAACGATGAGGGGCATTTCAGGAGATGGTGCGAGGGTAGAACAGGTTACCCCATGGTTGATGCAGGTATGAGGCAGCTTAACGAAACCGGCTACATGCACAATCGTCTCAGGATGATAACAGCAAGCTTCCTAACAAAACACCTGCTTACCGACTGGAGATGGGGTGAGGCATATTTTGCCGGAAAACTTTTTGACTATGAACTCTCCTCAAATAACGGTGGTTGGCAATGGAGTGCAGGGAGCGGTTGTGATGCAGCTCCCTATTTCCGTATATTCAATCCCCTGACCCAACAGAAGAAGTTCGATCCTCAGGAAAAATACATCCGTAAATGGATTAAGGAGTATGGAACTTCCGGTTATCCTGAACCTGTTGTTATTCACCGTGAGGCACGTGAAAGGTGTCTAGGCGCCTATAAGACTGCACTTAGAGGATATAGCAATGAATAACTGCGGATATATAAGTTTTGACGATCTGGCTGCATACCTGCGCAACCAGATATCTCCGGTACTTCCCGGGATATCGGCTCAGCTTAAGATGGCGCCCAGGATCAGGAGGGATGATATAATCAATAACAGCCGAAAGGATTGGGGAGTTAAGAGCGGGGTCCTGATACTCCTGTATCCGGATGAAAAAAGAGACACATATGTGGTTATGATTCAAAGGCCGGATTACCGTGGAGTGCATGGTGGTCAGATATCCTTTCCCGGGGGGAGATATGAAGAAAAGGACGATTCTCTGATGGATACAGCCCTTAGAGAGGCACAGGAAGAGGTAGGGGTCCGGCCTGATTCTGTAGAGGTGTTGTATATGCTTACTAAACTCTATATACCGCCAAGCAACTTCCTTGTAAGTCCATTTTTGGCTCTGAGCGAGCATAAGCCCCGCTTTTTGCCTGATGCTAAAGAGGTTGATGAAGTTTTGGAAATACCCCTCAGTGCCTTTATCTCCCCTTCAAATATCCGGGACATACCCCTTAGAATGGCAGACGGGAGGTGTATGGATACTCCCTGTTATATGGTAAGAAAACACCGGATATGGGGTGCCACTGCAATGATAATATCCGAGCTGGCAGAAATACTCGAAGAGTATATGGAGTAATAAAAAAAGGGCCGCTTTTCGTGCGGCCCTTTGAAAATGTCCATTTTTTTGTTCTATTTCAGGCTGTCAACTATGGCCTTGAAGGCTTCCGGGTTGTTCATTGCAAGATCTGCAAGCACCTTCCGGTTTATGCGTATATCCTTCTCGCTTAGTTTACCTATAAATTGAGAGTAGTTCATGTCATACTGCCTTACTGCAGCATTGATCCTCTGTATCCAGAGTTTACGGAACTCCCGTTTTTTATTTCTACGGTCACGGTAAGCATAGGTCTGGCCTTTTTCCCAGGTGTTCTTTGCTACCGAATATACATTCTTTCTCGCACCAAAGTACCCTTTGGTTAGTTTTAAGAGCTTTTTACGCTTGCGCCTTGTAGCGACTTTATTTGCTGAACGTGGCATAATTTAATGTGTTTTTTGCTAAGCGCTTTCCTCATCAGAGGGAAAGACTTTTCCTGCTTAAACAAAGATTAATAATAATTTACATGGCAAGCATTGCCTTGATGTTCTTCTCGTCTGACTTATGCACGGTTGTGGTCTTTGTCAGATTCCTTTTTCTCTTTTTTGACTTTTTTGTCAGAATATGGCTTTTATAAGCGTGTTTGCGCTTTATACGTCCGGAAGCAGTGATAGAGAAACGCTTTTTTGCTCCGGATTTTGTCTTCATTTTTGGCATTAGAAAATCAATTTACAGGTTTATATATGAAATGGACATTGTTTAATTTTTACCGGTCTTTTTTGGAGAGACCAGCATTATCATTCTTTTCCCCTCCATTTTCGGCATTTGCTCCACCTTTCCGTATTCTTCAACCTCCTGGGCAAACTTCAAAAGTATGAGTTCGCCCTTTTCCTTGTATATTATAGTCCTGCCCTTAAAGAATACGTAAACCTTGAGCTTTGCCCCTTCCTTAAGGAACTTTATGGCATGTTTAAGCTTGAAATTGAAGTCGTGATCGTCCGTATTCGGCCCCATCCTGATCTCCTTGACCACCACTTTCGCTGCATTTGCCTTTATCTCTTTCTGTTTCTTTTTCTGTTCGTAAAGAAACTTCTTGTAGTCCATTATTTTACATACGGGCGGATTGGCGGTTGGAGCAATTTCAACCAGGTCAAGGCCCATTTGTTCAGCCATTTTCATGGCGTCTCTGACCGGGTGTATATCTGAGTCCACATTATCACCAACCACACGTACGACAGGGGCGTTAATGCGGCCGTTAATGCGGTGCGGGTCTTCTTTTTTTACGAATCGCTTTCTGCCTCTGGGTTTGAATGGTGTTGCTATGTTTAATCCCTCCTATATTTTGTTGGTTATTATTATGATTCCGGAATGAGCTTGCTTACTTCCTGCTCAACCATTTTTACAAATTCCTCAACAGTAAAAGTGCCGATATCGCCTTCGCCATGCTTCCTGACGGATACGGTATCCCCGGCCTCTTCCTTCTCGCCGACTATAAGCATAAATGGGATTTTTCGCATCTCCGCATCCCGGATCTTCTTCCCTGTTTTTTCATTGCGCCAGTCAATGAGCGTGCGAATTTCGTAATTATTCAGCAAAGTTAAAACTTTTTTTGCATATTTTTCATATTTCTCGCTGATTGGCAATATAATAGCCTGATCGGGGGTCAGCCATAGCGGGAAGTTTCCGGCACAATGTTCTATCATAACGGCCACAAATCTTTCCATGGAGCCGAAAGGCGCCCGGTGTATCATTACCGGCCTGTGCTTCTGGTTGTCACTGCCTGTATACTCAAGCTCAAATCTTTCAGGCAGGTTATAATCCACCTGTATAGTACCAAGCTGCCATTTGCGACCCAAAGCATCCCTGACCAAGAAATCCAGCTTGGGCCCGTAAAATGCCGCCTCACCCCTGACAATATCCGCTGTAAGTCCCTTCTCTTCAGTTGCCTCTATTATAGCCTGTTCGGCCTTGTCCCAGTTGTCATCAGTGCCGATGTATTTATCCATCTTATCCGGATCGCGCAGTGAAATCTGCGCACTGTAGTCCTTAAAGTCCAGTGCCTTGAATATAAGAAGGACAATATCAATAACAGCGGTGAACTCCTCTTTCACCTGGTCAGGCCTGCAGAAAATATGTGCATCGTCCTGTGTAAATCCGCGCACCCTTGTAAGGCCGTGCAGCTCACCGCTTTGCTCATAACGGTATACAGTACCGAATTCAGCAAATCTTACCGGCAGATCCTTGTATGAATATTGTTTGATTTTGAATATTTCACAGTGGTGAGGGCAGTTCATGGGCTTCAGAAAGAACTCTTCACCTTCTGAAGGGGTCTGGATCGGCCTGAATGAATCCTCTCCGTATTTCTCATAGTGCCCGCTTGTTATATAAAGATTTTTGTTGCCAATGTGTGGTGATATAACAGGCTGGTACCCGGCTTTTCTCTGAACTTTCTTCAGGAACTTCTCAAGGTTTTCCCTCAGCTCAGCTCCTTTTGGAAGCCATAGCGGGAGACCCTGCCCTACTTTATTCGAAAAGGCAAATAGTTCAAGATCCTTGCCAATCTTCCGGTGGTCGCGTTTTTTTGCCTCCTCGAGCATTTCCAGATGCTCCTTCAGCATTTTCTGCTTCGGGAAGCTTATCCCGTAAACCCTGGTAAGCTGCTTTTTGCTTTCGTCACCTCTCCAGAAAGCACCTGCCGTATTCAGCAGTTTTACTGCTTTTATGGGGCTGGTGTCAATCAGGTGCGGGCCCCGGCAAAGGTCAGTGAAATTTCCTGACCTGTAAAAGCTTATCTTGCCGTCTTCCAGGTCATTTATGAGATCTACCTTGTATTCGTCGCCTTTTTTTGTATAATACTCAAGCGCCTCCTTCTTTGGAACCTCTGTTCTTTCAAACTGTTCCTTGCGGCGGGCTATTTCCAGCATCTTGTTCTCTATTTTGTCAAAATCATTGCTGGATATGCTCTTGTCCCCAAGGTCTATATCGTAGTAAAATCCATTTTCAATATCGGGTCCGATGCCAAACTTGGTACCGGGATATAGCTCCTCGATGGCGGCAGCCATAATATGAGCCGAGGAGTGCCACATAGTAGCCTTTCCCTCATTGTCTTCCCAGGTGTTGAGTTTTATTTCAGCATCCCGGGTAATTGGCCTGTCAAGGTCAATTACCTCTCCATTTACGGTTACTGAGAGTACATTGCGTGCCAGGCCTTCGGAAATGCTCTTTGCTATATCAAGGCCGGTAACACCCTCTCTGAACTCTTTTACGCTTTTATCCGGCAAGGTAATTCTTATCATCACAAATGATTTGTTTCCTGCTATTTTTCAACCTGCAAAGGTAAACAAAATATCCCGGTTAAAGCACTCTTTTTATGAGTCTGAGCTTGTGGGTGTATTTGTTTTTGTCGCGGTTGAAGATGCCCTGGTGGTCCAGGCTGTCGACTCTTACGACTCCGTATGAATGAATTACCTCAGAAGGCCCGAGCAATATACCTGTATGGGTAATCTCCCCCTGGTCGTTGTCGAAAAAAACCAGATCACCCGGGGCTGCCTCTTCAAGCAGGTGAATGTCTCTTCCGCGTGTAGCCTGAACGGAAGCATCCCTTGGGAGTATAACACCCGCCATTTTGTAAACTGTCTGAACAAAGCCTGAGCAGTCGGTGCCAAAACATGAGCGCCCGCCCCACAGATAGGGAGAGTTCAGGAATAGTAATGCCAGGGGTTCAATATCTTCGCTGATCTGCTGTATGGTTTTGATTGACCTGCCATTGTATCTGTAAATGCAGCCGTTTAATTCAAACTCACTATCTGTGCCATTTTCAGAGTACAGGGTGCTACCCGGGCTGACCTTTATTACTCCGCCTTCTATTATTACTTCTCCTTCTGAGACACTGATCATACTTTCGAGCCTGTTTAGCCTGGCTGCAGCTTTTTCGTCCAGAAGTTCTGCCTGGCTCTGGTGCACCCAACCCCTGTAACTGTCAAAGCCGGCTTCTATATATAGCCAGTCGTCCCTGCTCTCTATCAGGCTGAATGTTTCGCCGAACAGGAGCTGGGATACCATTTCACTTTTATGATCAGCGTAGAGCCGCATACCGGCAACAGTTATCAAACAAATTCCTTCTTTCATGATTTAACTTATTGGGCTAAATTATTATATAAAAATACTTGAAATTTGCAGTTTGCCAACAGTGAATATTGTGAAATATGTGCGAACGGTATAACAACCTGTTATTGTATTTTCTGAATAATTGAGTAAATTCGTTTGTCGGAAACAAAAAGGCTTTATGAAGAAGATCTTTCAATGGCTGCAGAAGCAGTACACAAATATATACAAGGTAATTATTGTATTGCTTAGCATATTCCTTCTTGTGCAGCTGTTTCCGAGGCAGCCGGGTTTTGAGTATGAGTACCAGCAGGCAAGGCCCTGGATGTACGAAGACCTTATAGCACCTTTTGATTTTGCAGTTCTTAAATCGGATGAAGAGATTCAACAGGAGAGGCAGGAAGTAATAGATGATTTTTTTCCCTTCTTTTCACGCAGGACTCTTGTAGGGGAATCTATGACCGAGAAATTCCGCAGTACTTTTGAACAGGCATGGGAGGAAAAATACCCTGAGGATTCTCAGCCCGGTCTGATGAGGCGCACACGCGATCTTGGCCTGAGTATTCTGAATCACCTCTACAGTGCCGGGATTGTATTCCTTGACCAGGAATACAGGAGCAAGCCGGCAGGTACTGTGATCCGGGTAGTTGAAGATAATGTTGCACGGTCCACCGTTCTTGGATCTATGTACACAATACAGGAGGCATATATCTATATAATATCAGTAATTGAAGACAATGCTGACAGGGTTGACGATGAACTTCTGCAGCCCTTGCTTGAAAATGCACTGAGCCATAATGTTTTTTATGATGAAGAATTAAACAGCAGGGCCCTGGCAGTTGAGATAGATGATATTTCGCCCACAAGGGGAATGGTTCAGGCAGGAGAGAAGATAATATCAAAGGGTGAAATAGTCAGCCAGGAGACCTATCGCATACTCGAATCATTCAAGGCCGAATATCAGAGCCAGACGGTTGATGCAGCACAGCAGACTATTTTGTATGCCGGCCAGTTCGTTCTGGTAAGCATCTCAATGATAGTACTCCTTTTATTCCTGTATTTTTTCAGGAAGGATGTTTTCTCCGACAACAGAAAGATACTGCTTATCCTTCTTTCAGTACTGCTCCTGACATTCCTTACCAGTCTTGTTATCAAACTTAATACAGATTACCTTTACCTGGTACCGGTTTGCATTGTACCTATAATCATACGGGCATTCTTTGATAACAGGCTTGCCCTTTATATACACATTATTACAATAATACTGATTGGCTTTTTGATACCAAGGAGCTTTGAGTTTGTATTCATACAGTTCGTAGCAGGCATTTTTGCCATACTTTCAATGGCAAGTTTGCGCAGACGGTCTCAGTTGTTTATTACAGTCAGCCTTATATTTGCCACCTATTCTGCTGTATATTTCGGCCTTTCGCTTGCTCACACAGGCTCTTTCGATAACCTTTACTGGAGCGATTTCGGGTATTTTGCAGGAGGGGCATTCCTGACGCTTTTTGCATATCCGCTGATATTTATGTTTGAAAGATTGTTTGGAATGCCCACCGACTTTTCGCTGCTGGAGCTTGCAGATACCAACAACAAACTATTACGTAACCTGGGGCTACAGGCACCGGGTACATTCCAGCATTCGATGCAGGTGGCCAATATGTCGGAAGAAGCAATACTTGCAATAGGCGGGAACACTCTTCTGACGCGTACCGGTGCTCTTTACCATGATATTGGTAAAATGAATAACCCTCAGTTCTTCACAGAGAATCAAACTTCGGAGATAAACCCGCATGATGAGATCTCATTCAAGGAGAGTGCCAGAATAATAATATCGCACGTGATAGATGGGATCGAAATGGCAAGGAGGAATAATCTGCCAGAATATATAATTGACTTTATAAGAACTCACCATGGAACAACCACCGCACGTTATTTCTATACCATGCAGGTAAAGGAGAGTGAGGATGGCGAAGTGAACAAGGCAGATTTTGTATATCCGGGCCCAAGGCCATTCAGTAAGGAAACGGCGGTTGTAATGATGGCCGATTCAGTTGAGGCTGCATCACGGAGCCTGGCCAGACCTGACGAAAAAATGATCAACCAGTTGGTTGACAATATTATCGATACGCAGGTTGAGGAAAAACAATTTGACAATGCCGATATAACCTTCAGGGATATTACCACCGTAAAGGGTATATTCAAGAAAATGCTGCTTAACATATATCATGTAAGGGTTGCATACCCCTCTATCGGCTGAACAACTTCAGTTACTGTGCCCGTTCAATTCCTTCAGGTAGCCGCCGGTTTCCGGACCCATATTAAAAATCAGATCCAGTATGCTGAGGTTGGGAACAAACCCGTGCCTTTCAGAAAACACCTGCTGATATTCTCTCCACTCCCTGAATATCTCGCCTCCCTGCCCGGATTGTTTTGGAGTTATTGAGAAGCGAAGATCAGGATTGTAATCACCTGGCTTTATAAATGATTTTGTTGTTGTAAAATAGGCCCTGATGTTCATCTCCTCAAACAATGCCTCCATTATATTTTGGTTGAACTTCCAAAGAAGGCCGCAATATGGTTTCAGAAAGAATTCTTCAAACAGATCCTTGTAATAAATAAAAAATGCTGATTTTGCATATGCACTTTTGATTGCCCTCCAGTGTTTTATCTGCCAGTTTTGATGCCTGCTGGTGACAATATCCTTTGTTTTCGTGTTGTTGCCGTTTATCATTTGTACAGGGATGCTCAGATCATGCAATCCGTTTGCAGTAATGATTCGGCAGCGGTTCCTCCAGGTCTGTTTCGGGTAGCTCTCATGCAACTCAATAGTTGCCCTGCCGGTATGCACAATAAATGCCATATATTCAAGTGGCGGCAGATACGCAGTTGAAAACAACGGGGGAGAGTTGTTTGCCATTGGGATAATTGTTGCTATTGACCGGAAAAGAGGCTAAATTTGTTTGAAGGCCTTTTCTATACAAAAGTATCAAAACCTCTTAATTATGAAAATCCTGAATTCAGAACAGATAAGGGATATTGACGCATATACCATTAAAAATGAACCCATTTCATCTGCCGATCTTATGGAGAGGGCTGCACGCAAATGCTATGAGTGGATTATCAGGCGTATGCCTAAAAAGCGGACAGTCAGTGTTTTTTGCGGAATGGGCAATAATGGTGGTGACGGCCTTGTTATCGCACGGCTTCTGGCTGCCAGATCATACCCGGTAAAAATATATAAGATACTGCACAGCGACAAGGCAAGCGAAGACTTTGTCCTTAATGAGAGAAGACTCGACGATGCAAAAGGGGTTGAGATATATGAGGTATCCTCAGAAGGAGACCTCCCGGAACTGAACGGGAATGACCTTGTTGTGGATGCCATTATTGGCAGCGGACTTAAGCGTCCGCTTGAGGGTTTGCTTGCAAGGGTGGTACACTATATCAACTCGTCCGGTGCAATAGTTGTTTCTGTGGATATTCCAAGCGGTCTTTTTTGCGATGACAACCGTGATAACGACAGACGAAATATAATCAGGGCCGACTATACCCTCAGCTTTCAGTTCCCGCGACTGGCATTTATGCTGGCCACCAACGATGAATTTGTCGGCAGGTGGTATATAATTGATATCGGGCTTCATCCTGAAGCTATAAGGCAGACAGAAACAGTATATAATTATCTTCAGGCTTCTGACATAAGGGCTCTTTACAGGAAGAGGAGAAAATTTTCTCACAAGGGGCATTACGGACATGCATTTCTGCTGGCAGGCAGCTACGGTAAGGCGGGAGCGGCTGTACTGGCATCCAGGGCTGCGGTGCGCACCGGTGCAGGCCTGCTCACGGTTCAGATTCCTGCATCTGCGCATGATGTTTTGCAGACTGCAGTTCCTGAGGCAATGTGCAGGCCTGATGGTAATGCGCGCATTATTTCTGAACTTGAGAACATTGAAGGTTTCAATGCAATAGGTATCGGACCGGGAATGGGTAAGGATGAACAAACTGCAAGGGTTCTTAAGATGCTTATCCAGAATGCCACAGTTCCCATGGTAATAGATGCCGATGCCCTGAATATACTGGCTGATAATCTTACATGGTGTGGTTTTTTACCCAAGGGATCAGTTTTTACTCCACACCCGGGCGAGTTTGACCGCCTGTCCGGAAAGACTTCCGATGATCATGACCGTTTGGGGAAAGCCATTGAATTTGCACGCCGCTTTCAGGTGTATGTGGTTTTAAAAGGTGCCCATACAGCGATAATCAGTCCCGAGGGTAAGTGTTTCTTTAATTCTACAGGCAACCCGGGAATGGCAACCGGTGGAAGCGGGGATGTGCTTACCGGCATGATCCTGGGATTTATGGCACAGAACTACTCCTCCCTTCATAGCTGTCTTATGGCTGTTTACCTTCACGGAAGGTCGGGAGATCTTGCGGCAGGACGTAAAGGTTACGAAGGCCTTATTGCCGGAGATATTGCAGATAATATCCCCACAGCGATCAAAACCACAGTGGCCTGAACCCTCCTAAACAAAAAATATGTTTTGGTGTTTACTTAGTGGTTATTATATAAAACAGAGCTTCAATAAATACCGCTATGACTGATAAAACTGCAAAAAAACAAGTAAAAAAGAAAAGCAACAGGATCCAGGAAAACGGACTGGCCAACGAAGCCGGTGCCCCGCAAAAATATACAGCCGATAATATTAAGCCTGAGACTTATAAAAAATGGTATGAGCTTATGCTCATAGGCCGCAAAATTGATGACAAGGCCCCAAATTACCTCAAACAGGCACTTGGATGGTCATATCATGCGCCATATGCTGGCCATGATGGTATCCAGCTGGCAATCGGACAGGTCTTTGACAAGAAGACGGATCATCTGTTCCCTTACTACCGTGATATGCTTACAGTATTGTCGGCCGGTTTAACTCCCGGGGAGATTCTCCTTAACGGACTCTCAAAGGCTACTGATATTGCAAGCGGAGGTCGCCATATGTCAAACCATTTTGCAAAACCTGAATGGAACATACATAATGTTTCTTCATCTACCGGCAATCATACTCTTCATGCAGTAGGTGTTGCAAGGGCAATGAAGCGATACGGTCACAAGGGCGTGGCAATAAGCTCCCAGGGTGAATCATCAGTTTCAGAGGGCTATGTTTATGAGGCCATAAATGGTGCAAGCCGCGAGCAGCTGCCCGTAATTTTTGTATTTCAGGATAACGGATACGGTATAAGCGTACCCAAAAGGGATCAAACCGCAAACCGCAAGACTGCTGACAACTTCAGGGGGTTCAAGAACCTGAGAATAATTCATTGCGACGGCAAGGACGTTATAAGTTCAATGAATGCGATGCATGAAGCAAAAAAGCATGCGCTCGAAACCAGTCAGCCTGTTATAGTGCACGCAAGTGTGGTGCGCATTGGCTCACACTCAAACAGCGACAGGCATGATTTGTACAGGGACGAAAGAGAACTTGACTGTGTGAAGGCACACGACCCGATGACAAAGATCCGGCGCCTGCTTTCTAAATATAATATCTACAATGAGAAGGAGCTTGAAGAGGTTGAAAAAAATGCCGGCAAACTTTTGGCTGAAGCACACAAGAAGGTTATCAAGGCTCCGGACCCCGATCCCGGATCCATACATGATTTTGTAATACCCGAACCATATCCTGCTGATAAATATCCCGATGGTACTCATTCGGAGGAAGGTGATAAAAAGAAGCTTATAACTGCACTTAATGAAACACTAAAGGCGGAATTCAGGAAAAATCCCGATACTTTTCTCTGGGGGCAGGATGTAGCCTACAAGGAGAAGGGCGGTATATTCAACGTAACAAAGGGGATGCAGAAGGAGTTTGGCCCCGACCGAATCTTCAATGCACCTATAGCTGAAGACTTCATAGTCGGTACAGCCAACGGAATGAGCCGTTTTAACGAAAAGATCAGGATAGTTATAGAAGGAGCAGAGTTCGCCGATTATTTCTGGCCTGCAATGGAGCAATACGTTGAGCTGACCCACGATTATTGGAGGAGTAACGGCCAGTTTTCCCCTAATGTTACTATCCGGTTGGCTTCGGGTGGTTATATCGGCGGTGGTCTGTATCACTCACAGACAACGGAAGCAGCTTTATCGACATTTCCTGGCATAAGAGTTGTATATCCATCCTTTGCCGATGATGCGGCAGGCCTGCTTCGGACTTCAATCAGGTCAAAGGGACCCACCCTATTCCTTGAACCCAAAGCGCTTTATAATGCAAAAGCTGCTGAAACGGTGATACCCGAGGATTTTGAGGTTCCATTCGGCAAGGCCAGGATAAGGAGGGAGGGGAGCGATCTTACGATTGTTACTTATGGTAATACAACTCATTTGAGTATTAAGGCTGCTGAAGAGATTGCAAAAGAGAATGGGAAAAGCATTGAGGTGCTTGATATCCGTTCACTCATCCCGCTGGATACAGATGCAATTATACGTTCAGTAAAGAAGACCGCCAGGGTTCTTGTAGTGCATGAAGATAAGGTCTTTGCCGGTTTTGGCGGAGAGCTTGTGTCGCAGATCAATGAATATGGATTTGAGTTCCTTGATGCACCTGTAAGAAGGGTCGGTTCTGAGTTTACACCTGTTGGATTCCACAAGAATCTTGAGGCGGCCATACTCCCATCTGCGGGTAAGATAAAGAAGGCAGCGCTTGAGCTGCTTGATTACTAGTTACTGTATTGAGTTTTTGCAGTACTGTTTATTAATTAACAAAAAGAATGCATATATTTGCACTGTGTTTTTTACGGTGTAGTATATGAGGCCTGAATACCGAATTTTTGTTTTAATTATTCTGATTCCACTGTGCTGGTTGTTTTACAATAATGTAGCCAACTGGCACTACCACCAGGACAATTTTGGAAACCCGGTAAAGCACTCACACCCATATAACCCGGTTTCTTCAGCCGATTGCTGTGAAAGCACACCCGCTGGAAACAACCATGAACACTCTGCAAAGGAGCTGCTCCTTCTGAATATGATTTCAAATGCAGGCATTATTATTTTGCTTGCTTTGACGGTATTTCAACTCACTTTATTTAAAGTCAGGGTTAAAAGGCCTGAAATAGAGCCAGTACTAATACCCGTTTCGGCACACAGTATCCCACTTTTGAGAGCCCCACCCAGATTTGTCTGATTTCCAGGCCTGCAGTTCGAAAAATGAATCTGGTTTATTCTTTTACTCTCAATCTAATGAAATTCTTGAAATATAATCTCCTGTTTTTTTTATTTGTTTTTTTTAATGTTTCCCTCCTGGCATCCGGTTCACAGGATCCTGCGGTGGTTCACGGAAGGGTTGTTGATTCTGAGGGTGGTGTTCCTGTACCTTTTGTCAACATTCAGGTTGCAGGAACAACAAAAGGTACGTTTACCGACGAGAATGGATATTACCGGCTGCCTAATATTCCACCCGGTGAACAAAGGCTCATGGCAAGCGCGATGGGTTATGAAACTGTATACAGGAACATAGATATACAGGCAGCAGAGCTAGTTGCTGTAGACTTTATAGTCAATGCAGATGCCCTTGAGCTCGGCACTGTGCTGGTTACTGCATCACCTACGGCAAGTGGTTTCAGGTACCAGTCTGACATGAGTTTCTTCGGTGAATCATTGCAAAAGCGAAGCGAGGCTTCATTCGGGGAGATGCTTGACGGTGAACCCGGTATAGCAATGAGGTCAAACGGCTCAGCACCTGCGCGTCCTGTTATAAGGGGAATGGACGGAGACCGCATCCTTATACTTGAGCATGGTGAACGCATGGGAGATGTGTCGGAGTCTGGTTCCGGTCACTCACTTGCAATGGATCCGCTCTCTGCAAACCGTGTAGAGGTAGTCAAGGGTCCTGCCAGTTTGATGTACGGCTCCAGCGCACTTGGAGGAGTTATAAATCTTATGACTGCCGATATACCCGAAGACTGGTCTGCGGGTACAAGCGGTGTTGTGTCGGCACACGGTGCTACGGTAAATAATATGGGTGCAGGTTTTGCACGTTTTACCCATGGCAGCCCGACATGGGCTGCAAGCGGGAGGCTTGCATTCAGGAGTGCAGGAGATATAATGACCCCTGAGGGCATAATGCCCGGCACTTACATGGACCAGTTTGACGGTGCATTTGGTCTTGGAATCGACAGAAACAAACTCAATGGCGGTGTTAGTATCTCTGCAAACAACCAGGTATATGGACTCCCTGAGTTTCTTGACGACCCTTATGAGAGTGTCGAAGTGCGCCAGAGGAGGTACGGTATGCAGGGGCGGTTCTCGTACAACAGGCAGGGATTCTTTGACAAGGCCCAGCTCAGGTTTAATGCGACACATCTTGACCAGAAGGAGGTGGAGATTGATATCGGGGAAGGCTTTATTGATGAAGACGTAGAGCTGTCGCACTACAAATATGCCTTCAGTTCCACCCTGACGCTTCAGCACCGTCCGGTCTGGATATTTGACAGGGGCGCATTCGGGGTTAACCTTCACGGCCACAACCTTGACATAGGAGGCGATGAAGCTTATACTCCAGGTGAAAGGCGTGCCAATGCCGGCTTTTTTACCTTTCAGGAGATCCCGCTTTCCGGTCTCTGGAGACTTCAGGCCGGGCTGAGGATTGATGCACTTTACACAGCAGCACTAGCCAATGAGATATTCCCTGAGGCTGATGAATCAATGTCCTCTGTCAATATCACAGGATCAGTTGGGCTTAATTACCGTCCGGCAAATAATGTTGAAGTGGGGGGGCAGATTGCCCGGGCACACCGGAATCCTATGGTTGAAGAGCTGTTTGCCAACGGGCCTCACCTTTGCTCTGGAGTCTATGAGCTTGGGAGCATTGATCTCAGGGATGAGATCGGACACGGAGTTGATATTTTCGTACGCTGGACCACAGGAAGGACCGCGGTTGAAATTGCAGGTTTTTTTAACCAGTACAACAATTATATAATATTTGGACCCACCGGTAATATTGACCAGGAATCAATGCTTCCGGTATTCCATTACCTTGGCGATGCAGCCCGGTTCTTTGGAGGGGAACTGGCTTCTTCGGTGAATATAAGCAGTACACTGCGGATTGAAGCATCTCTGGATTATGTAAATGCACGCCGAACCGGTGGTGAAAGAGAGTACCTGCCCTTTATTCCGCCTTTGAGGTTACGCACAGAACTGTTTTATGATCTGGAAAGTGTATGGGTCAGTGCCAGTATGCGTTCTGTGTCAAGTCAGGAGAGGGTAGCACCTGAGGAGGAAACTACCGGGGGTTATACTATTCTCGGGATGGCTGCAGGATACCGGATCGACTATGGGGGGCGGCACGTACTTATGTTAAGGGCAGACAATATTTTAGACAAGAAATACAGGGATCACTTGTCAAGGGTTGAAGACAGGCAGTTCCCCATGCCGGGAAGGAACCTCAGCCTTGCTTACAGGTTTTACTTCTGATCAGTTCTCCCGCATTACGTAATCGTCGTATTCAATCTCGAAACGAAGTTTATGCCTGGATTCTTCTGCAGCAAGGGCCCTGAAAACCTTCTTCAGTGAAGGGCTTGAAGAGCGTTGCGAGAGTTCAGTGTACAGCCTGAATGCTGCCTTCTCTCTTTTCATTGCAAGTACCAGGGCATCCCTGTATTCCATATCAGGGGATGTCCTGCCTGTTACTACATAGTCTGCAATTTTCAGATCGCTGACCTTCTCTTCTTCAATATCGAAAATGCCTTCGTCCTTTATTTTCTGGAGCCTGGCCTTGTGGCCCACCTCCTCTCTGGCAAACTCCAGGAATACTTCCCGCATCTCTTCGTTTTTAACTGTTCCGGCAAGTGAATTGTAGAAGTCTACGGCTTCCTGTTCAGATCTCATTGCAAAGTCGAGTATCTCATCGACAGATTTAAACTTGCTCATGGTCTCAGTTTTTTTCGTTATTGAAATATTCCTCCCATTTTTTGTCAAAAACAAGATTGAGGTGATCACATCCGCATCTGAACATCCTGGAAGGTTTTCTCCCCTCTGATGGTATAAAATTGTGTTTGACTTTCTTATCCGGAACCGTTGATATAGCTGAGGCGATCTCGGCCATAAGGTCTGAAGGTCCGTTGTAATGGTCGCTGAGCCCGAATTCCGAATGCAGCTTCAGCAGTTGCTCAAAAGAAGTCTGTTCTACAGGGGAATGGAGAACAGCCTCAAACTGCTGAATGTATTTATGGGTATTTGTAAAGCTGCCTCCTGATTCGAAGTGCAGTGTAGCGGGCATCACAAGGTCTGCCGCCAGGGCCGTTTCACTCATGAACAGGTCCTGGACAAACAAAAAGGTTGTATTATTCAGGGCCCCGGATACCTCTTTTTTATCTATTGCACACCCAATAGGGTCTTCACCGAAAATAAATGCATTTTTGAGCTTGCCCGATAATAGCAGTTCCACTCCCGGAGTTATTGCGTCACATGCCCCCATATCAAACAGGCCTTGTGAATTGTTTTTTTCTTTGAGAGCAAGGTAGCCTGATGAGTTTTTTCCTGTTTTTCCGGTCAGTGCGCAGAGGTTCATGATCTCCAGACATGTTTCCGGTGAGGTCCGGCTTTCTGAGAAGATGATCAGGGATGAAGGGATAGCGTTGAAATTTTCAGCAAACTCAATAATCTGCTCTTTCCTGCATCCGGCTTTCCTGAGCAATTCTTCCCTGTCATCGGCCAGAAGTGATTCTTTGTATTGCTCAAAGCCTGTGCAGTGCCCCTTGATGTATATCCGGTTTTCCAGCCCTTCAGAGAGAATGTGCCGTATGGCAGCCCTGATAAAGTGACGGTAAGACCTTATCTTTGTTATCCTGGCGGAGTTTTCTCCAATACGGATTTTATCCCCTGAGGTGATTATTTCCAGGGTTGTATCCTTAATGATATGACTGTTCCAGGCATAATACCACGGGAGCGGGTTACTCTGATCAATATCGCTGTCGAGAATGTATATCCTCTCTGCATTACTGATCTGGTTAACCGGTATGCTGCCGGTCCCGGTATTTAAGTAAAAACTTCCCCTTTCCATGTAATGGAAGCTACTTACATTATTAGTACCTGCCCCGGCCCTTGCAAGTTTCTGTATCAGATAGATCTCCTCATTGGTAAGCCTTGCTCCTGCATAGAATGCGTTACCTGAAGGCCCTGCCGATCTGATTTTATCAGAGATTATATCATATGCTTCTTTGAAACTAATCTCGGTGAAGCTTCCGTTTTTCTTTAACTGGGGTTTTTTAATGCGGTTAATGTCATTTATATAACTGTAGCCGAATTTTGGATAACGGCATATGCTGCCGTCCCTGTTTATAAGTCCGTTATTGCCTGTAACCCTTGACACGAGTGAGTTCCTGTGGTGCAGGCTTATCCCGCAGCCTACCGAGCAGTAGTTGCAGATGGTGTCGGCCTTTTCAAGTTTCAGAGGCATTGTCTTGTATCCGACATTTTCGGTTATTGCCCCGGTAGGGCAGGTGTCTATGCACAATCCGCATGAATCGCAAGCGGTCTGTTGCAGCGGAAGCTCCATTGAAGGAGATACATACGTATCAAAGCCACGGTTTACAAGCCCCAGGGCCATTGCCCCGTTGAGCTCTGTGCAGATCCTGATGCAACGCGAGCAAAGAATGCATTTGTTGTTATCGATCTCTAACAGGGGGTGGGAGAAGTCAGCAAGGTACTTTTTGTATTCACCTGAAAACCCATCCTGGTTCGCATTATATTCCCCTGCATATTTCTTCAGGTCGCAACTGTATAGTTCAGAGCAACCGCATTCAAGACAGCGCTGGCTTTCCCTTGAGGCTGCATCCCTGTCATACCCCAGTTCTACCTCATCAAAGTCATTTCTTTTTTCAGGTTCCAGAGTGGGCATAACCTCTGCATCTTGTTCGGGGTATAATGGTTTGTATTCAGATTCAAGCTGTTTCTCAAAGTTTTCCCTGCGACTGAAAAACTCTTTTTTTTGTGGGCCTGGTTTCTCTCCCCTGAGATACTGGCTGCAGCTGTGGGCAGCTGTTTTACCCTGTGCTATGGCTTCAATAAGGGTAGCCGGTCCGGTAACACCGTCACCGCATGCAAAAATATTCTCTATTGAGGTTTGCAGAGTGTCAGGTTCAGCATCTATATCTCCCCAACGGTTCAGTTTAAGTTTTTCTCCTGAATGCCGTTCAATATCGTCTATAAAATTAACTTCTGTCTTCTGCCCTATAGCTGCAAGGATGTAATCCAGTTCCAGATCAAATTCAGATCCCTCTATTTTTACCGGTCTCCTTCTTCCTGAAGCGTCGGGTTCACCCAGTTTCATTTTAACGCAGGTAAGGGACTTCAGCACACCCTCCTGGTCTTTGTTAACCTTTGCCGGAGCAGTGAGGAACATATACTCAATGCCCTCTACCTTTGATTCGTGGATCTCAATCGGGTTTGCAGGCATCTCCTTTTCGGTCCGGCGGTAGAGTACAATAACCTTATCGGCTCCGCATCTTTTTGCCGTTCTGCAGCAGTCCATTGCGGTATTGCCCCCACCTATCACTGCCACCTTTTTGCCCGAGAAGTCGTATTTTTGGCCCGTCATCTCCATATTGCGCAGGAAATCGATCCCGGAAAAGATATTTTCTGCATCATCATTCTCGCAACCGATACCAGTACCTTTCTGCGAACCTATGGCAAGTATGGTGGCATCATATGATTCCCTGATATCGCCATAGCTGAGGTTCTCACCCAACTTGCTCCTGTAATTAATCTTTACACCGAGCCCGGTTATACCTTCAATTTCCTTGTCTATAACATCGTTAGGAAGCCTGTAGGGGGGTATTCCGTATCTGAGCATTCCTCCGGCATACGGACTTGATTCGAAGATATCTGCAGCATGCCCTTCTCTTGCCAAAAAATAAGCAGCTGTGAGGCCCCCGGGGCCTGCCCCTATGACTGCAACCTTTTTCCCGCCTGGGGACTTTTGCTCTGGGATGAACCTGTCATCTGAATAAAGATCGATATCCGAAGTGTAGCGTTTGAGATAGTCGATCCCAACAGGTTTGCCATCCACCAGCCTTCTCCTGCAAACCAGTTCGCAAGGCCTTACGCATACCCGTCCGCAAATTGCCGGAAGGGGATTTGTTTCCTTGATGATCTCAACTGCATCGCGGTGCCTGCCCTTATCTATCATTGAAATATAACCCTGCACATCCACACCGGCTGGGCACTCTTCCCTGCACGGCCCGATGCAGTCGGCATAATGATTGCTTATCAGCAGTTCAAGGGCGAATTTCCTGGACTTCCTTATCCTTTCATTATCAGTTTGGATGCGCATACCTTCGTTTATCTTCGTAGAGCATGCAGGTTGCAGTCCGCGCATCCCTTCCACTTCAACCACACAGAGATAGCAGGAGGAAAATGGCTCGAGCCTGTCATCATGGCAAAGAGTCGGTATTTCAATACCCAGGCGCCCGGCCAGTCCGAGTATGCTTTCGCCTTTGATTCCCTTGACTATCCTGTTGTCAACTATAATATTGAACTCACTCATATCATTAATAATTATGGTATTTGCCTTCTGTTACCTATGACATGGCTACTGCATCAAACCTGCACTTTGTATAACAGAGCCCGCATTTTATACATAAATCCTGATCAATTTTGTGCAACTGTTTCTTCTTTCCCTCTATAGCATCTGTCGGGCATCCCCTTGCACAAACCATACAACCGGTGCATTTATCCGCAAGTATGGTATATGTAAGAAGTTTGCGGCAACTTTTTGCCGGGCACTTCCTATCCCTTATATGTGCCTCATATTCGTCACGGAAGTATTTTATTGTCGTTAGCACCGGGTTTGGGGCCGTTTGTCCAAGTCCGCACAGAGAGCTGTCGCGGATACTTTCTGCGAGCTCTCCCAGGGCCTCAATGTCCCCGTCACTGCCCTCACCCTCACAAATACGCGTGAGGATTTCAAGCATTCTCTTTGTACCCAGCCGGCAGAATGTACATTTCCCGCAGCTCTCCTTTTGGGTGAAATCAAGGAAGAACCGCGCTATGTCAACTACACAGGTACTTTCGTCCATTACAACCATACCACCGGAGCCCATTATCGCACCTGTGGCATTGACCGAGTCATAATCTACCCTTGTATGGCTGAGGTATTCTGGTATACATCCGCCGGAAGGGCCGCCCAGCTGCACTGCCTTAAACTTTTTGTCTCCGCTTATACCCCCGCCAAGCCTGAATATTACATCCTTTATACTGATTCCCATGGGTACTTCAACCAGCCCACCGTGTTTTATTTTACCCGTCAGTGCAAATACCTTTGTCCCCTTGCTCTTTTCGGTGCCGTAGCTTGCATATGCTTCAGGACCGTTGTTTATGATCCAGGGTATGTTTATGAAAGTTTCAACATTATTTATATTGGTCGGGTGTTTCCACAGGCCTGCCTCGGCCGGGAAAGGGGGCCTCCTCCTCGGCATTCCCCTTTTGCCTTCTATTGAAGCTATCAGGGCTGTTTCCTCTCCGCAGACAAACGCCCCGGCCCCCTCCTTCACAGTAATGTCAAAGTTGAATCCCCTGATGCCGAAAATGTCCCTGCCAAGACAGGATTTGTTCCTTGCCTGCCTGATGGCTGTATTTAGACGTTTTATTGCGAGGGGATACTCTGCCCTGCAATATATGTATGCCTCGTCTGCACCTATTGCGTATCCGCATATAATAATGCCCTCAATTACTCCATGCGGGTCACCTTCAAGTATGGAACGGTCCATGAAGGCCCCGGGATCACCCTCGTCGGCATTACAGATTACATATTTCTTCTCAGATTTGTTATTCCGTGCAAACTTCCACTTCAGGCCTGTCGGGAAGCCCCCGCCACCTCTGCCTCTGAGGCCTGAGTCGAGGACAGACTGTATTACATCCTCTGGGCTGATCTTCTCATCTGCAATCCTGCGTACAGCTTTGTATCCATCCCTTAGTTCGTATTCTTCAATGGACTCCGGGTCGATGAGCCCGCAGTTGCGAAGACTGATCCTGACCTGCCCGTCAAAGAACTTCTGGTCTTCCGGGGTAAACCTGTCTGAGCTTACGATGTATTCACGCAAAGGCGATAAATTCTTAATATGCTTTTCAATTATCTCATCGACCCTTGAAGTATCGATTTCACCATACAGGTATGAGCCGCTGTCATCAATTATCTCAACCAGGGGCTCGCGGTAGCACATACCGATGCAGCTTGTCTTTTTTAGTTCGAAGTCCAGTTTATCCGTATCCTTTATCCTGCTGAACTCCCTGTAGGTCTTCATTGCTCCGGCTGCTATGCCGCAACTGCCAAGACCAACTATAACTTTTGTGTTTCCCATTATTGCCGGATTTTAAATTTGACTGCTACGTTCTGCCCGCCTGATTTCCTTAATTATCTTCACTGCTTCCGAAGGGGTCAGCTTACCGTGAGTATCCTCTCCGATCATCATCACCGGAGCCAGAGAGCAACAACCCAGGCAGGCTACTGTTTCGACAGTGAACAGTCCGTCTTTTGTAGTTTCTCCATCCCTGATGCCAAGCATATCAAGCACCTGGTCGGTAATATCGCCGACATTCTGAACGTGGCATGCAGTGCCGTGACACATTTTGACAATATATTTACCAGCGGGATTAAGCCTGAACTGTGCATAAAAGGTAGCAACCCCATAGAGTTCGTTCAGTTCCAGGCCGGAGAACTCGTGTATTTTCATCAGTGCCTCACGGGGCAGGTATCCGTATATATCCTGCGTACCCTGCAACAAGGGGATAAGGTTTCCCTTTTTGCCCCTGAATCTTTCCAGAAGAGAGGTCATCAGGGAAAGGTCAACTTTTTCAGGCTCCAATGCTGCCTTGTGTTCAGGCATAATTCTTTGTATCCGCATGTCTGTTTTGAATTTTCCGGAAAATTACACAAAAATAAACAAGGGACATAAGATGCCCGCTAATAATTATTTTGTCCGGATAAATAAAAAAGCCCCGGTAGTGCAGCCTTAACTGCTGCCTTACCGGGGCCCTAATTTGATCAGGAGCTATCTTCAGATAACACCCTGGTCTATCATCGCATCGGCTACCTTTATAAAGCCTGCAATGTTAGCACCTTTGACATAATTGATGTATCCATCCTCTTCCTGACCGTATTTCCTGCAGGCTTCATGGATGTTTTTCATAATCTGGTGAAG
>SLKR01000006.1 GCA_007134525.1 Bacteroidales bacterium
ACCCCTGCCATATGCATTTACAGAGGGCAGGCCTTTGCCTTTAAGTCTCAGCACTTTGCCTGGTTGTGTGCCGGGCTCTATTTTTATTCTTGCCTTGCCTTCCAGTGTGGGAACCTCAATGGTAGTACCAAGTGTTGCTTGCGGGAAGCTGATATGGTGATCGTAAAGCAGGTTCATGCCGTCGCGCATGAGTTTATCGTGGGGAGCCTCCTCAACAACTACAATAAGGTCGCCTGGTATACCTCCCCTGGGTGCGGCATTTCCCTTCCCGCCTAAGGAAAGTTGCATCCCGTTTTCCACTCCCGGTGGAATATTGATGCTGATAACTTCCTGATCCTTCACTATCCCGTTTCCATAGCAACCGGAACACTTGTCCTCAATGGTGCGCCCTTCACCTCCGCAACTGGGGCAGGTTGAAGTCGTCTGCATCTGCCCGAGAAATGTATTTGCTACCCTGGTCACTCTTCCTGCGCCATTGCATGCAGAACAGGTGGTAAAAGCATTTCCTCCCCTGGCACCCGTTCCTCCGCAGGATGAGCAGGCCACATACTTATTGACCTTTACGCGTTTCTCAGCACCTTTGAGTATATCTTCAAGTGTGAGTTTTACCTTTATTCTCAGGTTGGTCCCTCTGTTGGCGCGTCTGGATGTGCGTCCGCTGCTGCCGGAGCTTCCAAAGCCTCCGAACCCGCCTCCGAACGCACCCCCGAAAATGTCGCCAAACTGGCTGAAGATATCCTCCATGGACATTCCCCCTCCACTAAAGCCTCCGCCGAAATTGTTCCCCATACCGGCATGGCCGAACTGATCGTAACGCGATCTTTTTTCAGGATCCCTCAGTACTTCGTAAGCTTCTGCAGCCTCCTTGAATCTGGCTTCAGCGGTTTCATCGCCGGGGTTTTTGTCGGGGTGGTACTTCAATGCCTTCTTCCTGTATGCCTTTTTTATCTCTTCAGGCTTTGCATCCTTAGTTACTCCCAGTATTTCGTAATAATCCCTTTTTGACATCTCAAAATCCTTAATTTGCCACTACAACCCTTGCGTAGCGTATTACTTTTCCGTTCAACATATATCCTTTCTGGACCTGCTCAACTACTTTACCTTTTTGTCCTTTGTCACCGGCAGGTACATGGGTGATGGCTTCGTGGTAATCGGTATTGAACTCCTCTCCGTCGGCCGGTATCTCCTCCAGCCCCTTTTGCCTGAGTATTCCCTTGAATTTGTTGTAAATCAGTTCAACTCCCTCATCGCCTTTTACAGACATTTCGGATGCCCTCTCAAGATCATCAAGAACGGGTAAAAGTGCTGAAATTACCCCTTCTGCTGCTGTCTTGGTAAGTTCTATGCGCTCCCGGCCTGCACGCTTGCGGTAATTGTCGAACTCGGAAAAAAGGCGAAGAAATTTTTCATTTGTCTCTTCCAGGCTTGATTCCAGTTTCTCAGTTTTTTTTTGATATTCATCTATTTTTCCCAGCATCTCATCTATGTCGGTTTCTTTTTTCTTTCCTGACTTATTGTCGGGTGAAGATTTCTTATTTCCCTTTTTTTGTTTTATATCTTCTTTTGGGTCTTCCTGATTGTTTTTGAAAAATTCCTCTTTCATGCCTTATGTTTATCTTTTGATTATTTTGATCCGAACAATTTGTGTGTAATTTCTGGCACAGGTTTATAAAAGCTTATCAAAAGCTTTGCCATACAGGATATAAAGGTCATTTTGTCAGCTTTCTCTCCTGCTGATATCCGCCCCAAGCTGTCTTAACCTGACATCAATTGCCTGGTAGCCCCTGTCAATCTGTTCAATATTGTGTATTATACTTTTACCTTCGGCACTCAGGGCGGCTATAAGGAGGGCAACCCCTGCGCGTATATCAGGTGAGGTCATCTCAAGTGGTTTGAGCGGGTATTGCCGGTTGAGACCAATCACGGTTGCCCGGTGGGGATCGCATAGTATTATCTGTGCTCCCATGTCAATGAGCTTGTCAACGAAAAACAATCTGCTTTCAAACATTTTCTGGTGAACCAGTACGCTTCCTCTTGCCTGGGTAGCAAGTACCAGTATTACACTGAGAAGGTCAGGGGAGAATCCCGGCCATGGGGCATCGCTTATGGTTAGTATGCTGCCATCAATATAGGTGTCTACCTGGTATTTGTCCATATGAGGGATGAACAGATCCTGCCCTTGTTTTTCTAGCTGTACTCCCAGTTTGCGGAAAACATCCGGGATTATACCCAGATGATCATATTCCACATCCCTTATAAGGATTTCAGAGCGAGTCATTGCTGCAAGCGCAATGAAGCTTCCTATTTCAATCATGTCAGGCAATAACCGGTGGCTGCACCCCCTGAGGCTTCTTACTCCTTCTATTCGCAAAAGGTTTGATCCTGTACCTGTAATATTGGCACCCATGCTTTGCAGCATTCTGCAAAGTTGCTGTATATATGGTTCGCAGGCGGCATTGTAAATGGTGGTGACCCCATCGGCAAGCACCGATGCCATTATGATATTGGCAGTACCGGTAACAGATGCCTCTTCAAGCAATATGTAGCAGCCCTTTAGATCCCTGCCTTCAATATCATATATATTGTGTTTGCTGTCGTAGGTAAATCTGGCACCGAGCTTCTCGAGCCCCAGGAAGTGGGTGTCGAGCCGACGGCGTCCGATTTTATCGCCACCGGGCTTGGGTATGGATGCCTTGCCGAAGCGTGCAAGCAACGGACCCAACAACATAACTGATCCCCTTAGCTGCGACACCTTTTTGCGGAAACTATTCTCTTCAAGCAGTTCTGTCCTTACATTGGCGGCCCTGAAGCTGTAAGTGTTATCATCTGTCTTTTTTACCTCAACACCGAAGTCAGACAATAACTCGATCAGCTTCATAACATCCCTTATGATCGGTATGTTGCTTATCACTACCTCCTGGTCGGTAAGAAGGGTAGCACATATTACCTGAAGGGCCTCGTTTTTTGCCCCCTGGGGGATTATCTCCCCTTTCAGGCTCTTGCCCCCTGAAATCTCAAATGATCCCATAATGCTCTTTGTTGAAATAAATACCGGTGAATCCAGGTAGAAGTACTACTGGCTTTTTCTGCCCTTGTGGGGTTGGTTTCTGTTGCCTGACGGCTTGCCCTGGTACTTTTTCTTTTTGGTTTTCGACAGAATGTCACTGGTTTCGTGCAGCTTGATATTGTCCTGCAAGCTGAGCCTGCCGTTTGACAGTATTTTAAGATGCTCGGCTATTTCTTCATCGGTCACTGCATCCCTGTTCCAGGTGAGGTAGGACTTTTTCAGGTGGTTGGCGATCAGTTTTATAAGTGTTTCCTTCATCTGCCCGTCCTCAAGCTCGCACGCTTTTTCTATCATCCTTTCAATATGCCTCCCGTAATGCTTGAACGTAACATTGTTTGAGGAATAATTAAGGGGTTCTGGTTTGCGTGTAAGGGTTTCGCGTGATGGTATCGGGTAGGGTGAATCGACATCAAGTTTGAAATCCGACATTATGAAAAGGTGGTCCCAGAGCTTATGCTTGAAGTCGTTAACATCCCTTAAGTGCGGGTTTAGCTGCCCCATGACATTGATCGTTGCCCTTGCTAGCAGGTTGCGCTTGTCGCGGTCTTCGACCGACATTATATGCTCTATCATTTTCTGGATATTCCGGCCATATTCCGAAATATTCATCTTCGAACGGGTGGTATTGTATTCCATGTGATTATAATATCTAATGTAAGGTAAGACATTGCAAAGATAAATATTTTTGATGACTTTATATAAAGTACTTTCCTACAGAATTTTCAGGCGGGCATATTTAAGAAGCAACTGTTTTTTCCCGGCACCTGCAAAGACAACCGTGGCCTTGGCATTGTGGCCATTACCTTCCAGGGCCACGACTTTTCCCTTCCCGAACCGCTGGTGCTTTACCTCCATATCAGTTGCCAGGGCTGACGGATCCAGGATGGAGTATCCTCCCTCTGTATCAGGCGGGGGAGTATTGCCCGTACTATTTGCCGGGCTTAACTTCCGGAACTTTCTGAGGCTTTCCGAGAAGCTCTCCCCGCCAGCCGGCTTTTTACTTCTGCGGGGGGAGAGGTAATATACGAACTCCGGGTCAAGTTCATCTATGAAGCGGCTTGGTTCACAAATATTAAAGTTGCCATAGCGGAATCGGGTTTCGGCATAAGTAATGGTTGCCAGTGTCATTGCCCTTGTAAGGGCCACATAGAACAACCTCCTTTCTTCTTCCAGTTCGGTCTGGGTGTTGATTGACAGCTGCGACGGGAAAAGGTTCTCTTCAACCCCCGTTATGAATACATATGGAAACTCCAGCCCTTTGGCTGCATGTCT
>SLKR01000063.1 GCA_007134525.1 Bacteroidales bacterium
AGGACGTAATGATGTATTTCCTGAAGGGTCTTTCGGTTTATGCCAATAAAGGACGTGAAAACGGAATCAGGAGTGCTGAGATTGACCGTTTTGTCCAGGAAGGCCTGTTTATGACAATTACCAATGCAAACTTCGACAAACAGAGGTTTATCGACAAGATAAGGGAAGGTTTTGCATTGCGGATCGAGCTTGAAAATCAAATGGAAGACTCCGGGATAAAGATCAATAAGGAAGAGCTTCCGGAAGCAGCTCAGTGGATTGCTTATACACCCGTTGAGTACGAGCGCAGGGCGCAGCAGGTAGGAATAAAGCAGATGACTGAAAATGAAGATATAAGGTCACTGCGTGAACTCCTCACATACGGTATAAAAGGCATGGCAGCCTATGCCGAGCACGCTGGCAACCTTGGTGAAACAGGTGAAGAGATAAATGCCTTCATGCAGAAAGGCCTTGCTGCAACACTTGATGACAGTCTCGGAGCCGACGAGCTGACCAATATGGTCCTTGAGTGCGGAAAATATGGCGTGGAGGTTATGGCACTTCTTGACAAGGCCAATACCACAGCCTATGGCAACCCTGAAATTACAAAGGTAAATATAGGGGTTAGGAATAACCCGGCAATCCTTATCAGCGGACATGATCTCCGTGATATGGAAGATCTTCTTGAGCAAACAAAGGGTACGGGTGTAGATGTTTATACCCACAGTGAGATGTTGCCTGCCAACTATTACCCTGCTTTTAAAAAGTATGACCACTTTGTTGGTAATTATGGAAATTCCTGGTGGAAGCAGCGTGAGGAGTTCGAGAAGTTCAATGGGCCCGTACTGTTTACGACCAATTGTATTGTACCGCCTCTGAAAAGTGCAACCTATGCTGACCGCATTTATACTACAGGATCTTCGGGTCTGGATGGAGCAAAGCACATCCCTGACCGCAAGGAAGGTGGAAGAAAGGACTTTTCAGAGATAATTGAGCATGCAAAACGCTGTAAGCCTCCCGTTGAAATTGAAAAGGGTGAAATAGTAGGTGGATTTGCTCATAACCAGGTGTTGCAGCTTGCCGATAAAGTAGTCGATGCTGTTAAATCAGGCGCAATCAGGAAGTTTTTCGTTATGGCAGGTTGTGATGGCCGCATGAAGAGCCGTGAATATTATACAGATTTTGCCAAAGCCCTTCCTGAAGATACAGTAATCCTCACGGCCGGATGTGCAAAATACCGGTATAATAAACTTCCTTTGGGTGATATCGGAGGTATTCCAAGGGTGCTTGACGCGGGTCAGTGCAATGACAGTTACTCACTTGCCGTTATTGCCCTGAAACTCAAGGAGGTTTTCGAACTAAATGACATAAATGATCTGCCGATTGCATACAATATTGCATGGTATGAACAAAAGGCTGTAATAGTATTGCTGGCGCTTTTATATCTTGGTGTCAGGAACATTCACCTGGGGCCAACACTGCCGGCATTCCTATCACCCAATGTGGCAAATGTGCTGGTTGAAAACTTCGGTATATCAGGTATCAATACAGTTGATGAAGACATGAAGGTTCTTCTGGGCTAATAATACAAAGGCCTTTTTTATATGCACAGGGAGTGAACTGCAGAGCCCGGACTTTAAAGGAAGAGGCCCTGTTTTAATGTCCCATACTCATCAAAGCTTTTACGGCTTGTAAGATACAGGGCAAGACCGACACTGATTGTAACCGATGCAAGTATTGCGAGCATGATCGCTATCTGATACTTTATTGCGGTATCAGGCGGGGCTCCACCAAGGATCTGTCCCGTCATCATTCCTGGCAGGAAAACCACTCCCATGGTGGCCATATTTGCCAGAAAGGGCCTTAATGAGGCAAGCAGTGCTTCCCTGTAAAAGGGCAGGAGGGCCTCATTCTGGTTGGCACCAAGTGACAGCAGGTAGTAATACCGCTTCCTCTCTTTCTTTAACGACTGGTAAAACCGGGAAATACCGACTATTACGCTGTGCAGGGAATTTCCAAGCAGCATACCACCGATAACAACCAGAAGCTGTGCGCTGAAAATATATACGGGGTTGACTATTACAATTATAAAATACATAAGTACCGAACCTGCCCCGGCGAGATAAGAAATCAAAACCGGCAAAAAGAAGTATTTGAACCTCAGGCTGCTGTTAATTATTGCAGCACCGCATGCAAAAACTATCATTATAATAACCCAGGCTGTATTTACATATGCATTGTCCCATTCAAAAAGGTATATCAGCAGAATTGAAACAAGAAAAAGCTGTGCGGTCATTCTTCCGGCAGAAATAAACAATTGCCTGACGATCTTAAGCCGGAGCCACAGTGAGAGAGCAATTGGGATAAAAAGCAGTGCAAAGCCAAGTGCCAGTCTTATGATGCCAATGTCCGGTGCAGCTTCCATCTTTACTAAAGTTCGATATTGGGTATGTCCTGTCCTTGCCACACACTGTCGTGAGAAACTATAACAAGTGTGGCATTCAGGTTAAAAAAGTGATTTGCAACTGCCTCCTTCAAATTATCATCAAGCGCACTTGTAATTTCATCAAGAAGGTAAATCTTCCTTTTCAGAAGTAAACTCGTTATTATCGCCACCCTTTGTAGTTCACCTCCTGAGATGTCATCAAGGGAGGCTTCTAATATTGAGGAACTGAGCCCGAACAAAGCTGTAAGATCAGTTGCTTCTTTCCTGTCCAGGTACAGGTGGCGGTTCTGCCTGTATGTAAACACCTCCTCAATGAATTCAAAAACCTTTGACTGGCCCAGAGACAAATCCTGGCTTACATAAGCCATTACAGACCTCTTTGTCCAGATATTGTTTCTGTCAAGTACATCCCCGTCAATTATTACCTTCCCTTCCTGTGGTCGTACCAGACCAAGCATTAGCCTGAGAATAGTTGTTTTACCGGTACCGGAATCGCCCTTTATAATCAGACTGCCACCTTCGGGGACTTTAAGGGAAAGCCCGTCAAACAACAGGCTGCCGTTAAAGCCCAGCTTTATGTTGTTGAGTTCGACCATCTGTGCCTATAGGTGCAGCAATGTTTATTTTTTGTAGAAGTAGACTATATAAACGGTGTCACTCTCCCTGACCACCCAGTGCAGTGCACCCAGGCTGGTAGCCTTGTCTATAAGCGGTGCAGGGAGGAAGGGAGCAATAAGCTTGTAGATTTTTCCGTGGGGCATTGATTTTATATCTGCCATCACCTGGTTAACCGGGTGATTTCCTTCAGAGAGCATTTCAGAGGCATTTAGGGTCAGGTGTATGAGCTCCTTGTTGAACCAGTCCGGTTTTTCGGTCTGGTAAGCTGTGCCGGCTTGTTCATTGTAGAGTTCCTGCCCGACCTCTTTTCGCAAACGGTTGATAAGGTCCTCTACCTTTACCTCGCCAATACTTGCTGCCTGCTGAAGTGTTGCCACTCGGCCAACTGTTTTGCGCAGCAGCGGATTTTTGAGCTTTTTGAATTCCGGAACATATTCGATCAGTACCTCTTCAAGTTGCGGATATTCATTAATTACATCCAGTACTTTGCTCCTCGGGGTAATTATCTTTTTCTCTTCCATTTTATTATTTGCTGTTTATGAAATTATTCGGTATATGAAAGGATTCTCTGTTCTCCTTCAAGTCCGCGATATCTGGCGACATCATGCGATACCTCCAGCACACCCAGGTATTCTCCTTTTTCATTCCTGAGTGCGAAATATTCAATATGAATGAACTTGTCGCCCATTTTGATCCAGAAGGGGGCCCTGTTTTGGCGTCCGCTCTTGAAGTCTTCAATGATCTTGTCAACAATATGTGCGCTGCCGGGAGGGTGACAATGCCGTACATCCCTGTTCAGGATTGCCCTGTTCCTGGGAAACACCCTTTCGGTGCCCTGGGAGAAGTACTTCACCTTATCGTTTTTGTCGACAAAAGTCATATCCACCGGCAGATTGTTCAGTATACTAAGCAGTTCTTCTGCAGTGAAACTTCCCGATGGCAGTTGTATCTGGCTGCCGCTTTTCTGTGCCTCATTTATACCTTCATCCTCTGCACCTTCCGGATGCCAAAGTTTTGGCGGATCATAGATGCAAAATCCAAACTCAAGAGACTGCTTGCTTATCTCATACCAGTCGTTTTCAGAAAGCTTGTCCATAGACATCGGAAAAAGGAT
>SLKR01000040.1 GCA_007134525.1 Bacteroidales bacterium
ATGGCAACCTGGATCGTAAGCTTATCCAAACCAGTTATAAGATTGCGCCACTCACCTTTATTATATAAAAGCATTATCCTTAAATGCAGCTTGCTGCTGGGGTTTATTCTGCTTCATGCAAATGTCGTTGCGCAGTCCGACCAGGCTGAAGAGGTCCTGCTCACCTTCCGTTATCGCGGAATAGGCAATGTTTACGTTACCGGCCTTTACGACTACGATATTGACAGGATGTTCCTGCCGGTGTCAGAACTATTCAGCCTCCTTCAGATATATTATGAGCCAAGCCCGGGAGATTTCAGTCTTTCCGGCAACTTCCTGACGCCCGACAATCCTTTCAGTATCTATTTCGCAAACCAGCAGGTAGTCCTGGATGGCACAGCCTACAACTTCGAATTTGATGACTTCAGGATAGGCGAGATGGATTATTTTGCTTCGCCCAGGGTTTTTGAAGAGGTCTTCGGCATGGAGTTTACAGTAAACATGAACACCCTGACCCTTTCACTTGAGTCGTCACACACAATGCCGGTGGAGGAAGCCGCCGAAAGGCAGCGGGCCCGCCAGCTTATAGAGGCCAGGGAGGTTACCAGGGAATATTACCCCCTTGAGTTTGACCGCAACCGCAGGGTAATGGGAATAGGGTTTGCCGACTACACCATTAGCGGCAGCTTTTCACAGGACAACCCCAATATGAATTACTCCTTAATAGGCGGGGCTGAAGTCCTCGGAGGCGACATACAGGGCAGTGTAATAGGATCATGGTCAGGTGAAGATCACAGGGTTCGGACAAGTAATCTCAGATGGCGGTATGTGGTTCGTGACACACCCTGGTTCTCTACATTCCAGGCCGGACAGATGTCAACCACAGGGCTGGTTAACCGCAGTATTAGGGGCGCATCAATATCAAACGACCCGATAGAACCAAGGAGGATATATGAATCCTATATCGTTGACGGCAACACTGAGCCTGACTCAGAGGTGGAACTATTCCTTAACAACAGGCTGATAGACTTCCGGAGGGCGGATGCATCAGGCTATTACCGCTTTGAGTTCCCCCTCACATATGGCACAACACAGCTTACCATAAACATATATACACCTTCGGGGGAGGTCAGGACAATTGACCGAAGGGTTCAGATACCATTTACCTTCCTGCCGCCCGGAGAGCTTGCCTACAACATCCAGGCGGGCCAGACAGAAACATTCCTCGGGGCAACGGACGAGGAGAGTCTGATTGTTCACGGGGATGTTGCCGTTGGTGTAACCAGCTGGCTTACGGCAAAGGTAGGCAGTGAGTATATTGAAGACCACAATGACAACAACCCCCTGATATACGGAAGCCTTTCAGCGAGGGTGTTTTCGCAGTACCTTCTTAATGTTGACATCGCCCCTGATGCATTTTACAGGGGCATAGCAAGCGTTATGTATCCCAGCGGCCGCAGTTTCAGCCTGCAGTACACCAGCTATGAGGACAACCCAATGTACAGCTGGGGCGGAGCCGACCAGGATGTGCAGGCTTCTTTATTCATTCCCTTTAACCTGTTTAACACCCAGATGGGGTTCAGGTTCAGCGGTGACCACCGCATGATGGGCGATAACAGTGTTACCAGGTACCGAACCGACCTGAACATGAGAATAGGCCGGATGAATATAAGAGGCAATTACAGGGACGTGCTCTACTATACCGGGGATGACTACTCGATGGGCCAGGGTATTATAACAGGCAGCCTGACATATACATTTATGCGTTCTCCCGGCATACCAGTCCTGGTACGTGGGATGTTTCTAAGGGGAAACGTAAGCTATAATACATTCAGCAATGAAGTTGAAGACATAAGCTTACAGCTTACCAGGAGCATCCGGCAGACGGCAAGGATAAACCTTCAGGCCGGATACGACCTGAGGAGCGAGCAATACCATGTCCGGCTTGGGTTCATAATGGACCTCAGCAGCATGCGGGCCACCACCAATGTGGATGTAAGGGATGACAGGACAAGCGTAAGGCAAAACATCAGGGGTTCTTTGGGGTTTGACCGCAGGCCTGACCGTGTTGTTACCAGCAACCGCAACCAGGTGGGGCGTGCAGGGGCCTCGGTGATACTCTTTGTTGACAATAACAACTCCGGCAGCTATGACGAAGGTGATGAGATAATTGCGGCAAATGCAGTGCGGCTCGACAGGTCTGCTCAGATGCAAGTGGGCAGTGACGGAATAGTACGCATAAGCCAGCTGCAGAGCTATTACCGCTACAATATGCAGATAATACGCCAGGCCCTCCCCAACCCAATGCTGGCCCCGGCAAAAGACCAGTTCTCCTTCGTTGCCGATCCTAACCAGTACAAAAGGATTGAGATACCGTTTTACCGGACAGGTATTATTGATGGTACAGTATACATAATGCGTAACGGAGAGCAATTGCCACAGGGAGGTTTGAGGCTGATAATAAGCGGCACAGACAACGATTTCAGTGAAACAATACGCAACTTCAGCGACGGATCATATTATGCCATGGACATGCCTCCCGGCATGTATACAATTGAGGTTGACCCAACACAGCTTGACTTTCTGGATGCCTATATGCCTGGCGGCCCGAAAACTTTTGAGATAAGGGCTGTTTCAGAAGGTGACTTCATAGAAGGCCTTGAACTGATAATTGAGCCGAAGCGTGAGGAAGAGGTTGTGGAAGAGGTCGCCCCGCCTGAAGAAGAAACCGTAACAGCTGAGGTTTACTATGTAGTGGTAAATGATTATCCCACAATATACGTTGCCGAAACCGCAAGAAAACTTGCAGTTAAGGTTTCAAAGGCAGATTACCATATCAGCTATTCAGAGGCAGGAAACCTGTTCAGGGTCCAGTCAGCTCCGGCAGATGGAGCCCGTGAAGCAGAGAACCTTTTGGAAGAACTGACCGAAGAAGGGTTTGAGGAGGCAAGGATTTTAACCAGAACTTTTCCGGACTATGTGCCTTTGCGTTTCCAGGTTCAGCTTGCAGCTTTCTCAGACAGAACAACTGCACAAGAACAGCTCATGCCAATGAGCGAAGAGCTGGGAGTTGAACTTGTTGTTGAAGAAGATGATCTAACAGGAAGATTTTCCATACGTACAACCTCTTATCCTTCTATTCCGGAAATTATCGGAGTACTGCATCAGATCAGGGAACACCCGGAGCACAGCGGAGCCTTCCTCCTGAGCAAACCCAGAATACCTGCAGTACCCGTAATACATACTTCCGGGTTCTGAAACTCCTTACAGGGCCGATTCAAAAAACGGTGTATGTATCCTTTCAAGGCCCATGTTTTTCAATTGCATAACGGCCCTGTCGAAGTGTTTGTCAAGCTGTGAGGGATGGTGGGCATCTGTGTTAACCATTAAGCGTATATCCCGGTCAATGCATTTTTGCAGTATCTCTTTGGAGGGAAAATACTCTTCTGTTTTTCCGGTGTATACACCCCTTGTGTTAAGCTCCACTATTGTATCATGTTCTTTAACTGCGTCAAGCAAATCATCCACTGCTTTTTGATACCAGGATGAGGAGGTGTCAAACAGCTCTCTTTTGTTGTGCATATTAACCTTGTCGAGGTGCCCGATAATATCGGGCTTCTGGGTGGATACCATTTCCCTTTGCTGGCTGTAATATGCCTCTACCGCGGCTTTGATATCACCCCCGAAGATCCTTTGTATCCCCTCAATATAGCCCTCACGCGGGCCATCAATAAACCAGATGTCAGCTGTATTGTCGCTTCCGGGCTTCATCACAAGATGAACTGAGCCAATAACGTAGTCAAGGCCTGCTTCCTTCCTGAACCCTCGAAAGTCTTCAGAAAAGCCGGGTATATAATCCATTTCCAGTCCGATATATACATCTATCTGGTCTCTGTACTGCTCGCGAAGGCGCTTTGCTTCTGCAAGATAATCGGGATAGTCTTTTTTAGGGAGGCTCCACTCATTATCGAAAGGCAGGGGCTGGTGGCCAGATAAACCGATAGCAACAAAGCCTTTTTCAATCGCAGTTTCTACATACTCCTGCATCCCCTCCCTGCCGTCATCATAACCTGAGTGAGTGTGGAAGTTGTATTTCATACAGATATAGGGTTTTCAATTAATACGTACAAAGTTAACAAGCCTTGCCAATTATTGGTTCAGAAAAAATATTTACCTTGTAAGGCAAAAAACAACTATGCTGATAATCGGTATTGCCGGGGGATCCGGGTCGGGCAAGTCAACGGTGGTCAGGAAGATCCTGGAGCAGCTTCCCTCAGAATGTGTATCTGTAATTTCACAGGATGCCTATTACAGAGACAATGGTCACCTCAGCACTGAAGAAAGGGCAAAGATCAATTTCGACCACCCCGGAGCCATAGAGTTCAATCTCCTGATAAAGCATCTTGATATGCTTAGGGAGGGAAAAACCATTCCGATGCCGATATATTCATATCTTACTTGTGCCAGGGCAGAGGAGACCACTCCTGTGCCGGCAAGGGAAGTGGTCATAATTGAGGGGATACTGATACTGTCCAACCCCCGCATGAGGGAAAGGATGGATATAAAGATCTTCGTTGATGCGGATGGCGACGATCGCCTTATGAGAATTATCCGGCGCGACATAGAGGAAAGGGGCCGCTCCTTTATTGATGTACTTGACCATTATGAACGTTTTGTGAAACCAATGCACCTTCAGTTCATAGAACCCAGCAAACGATATGCGGATATTGTGGTACCCCAGGGGGGAGAGAACCATGTTGCAATAAATATAATTCGCAACATGATCCAGACAGTAAGCGGAAGCTGACAGGCAGATTTAATACTTTTGCAAAAAAACTGAGGCCAAGATGGCAATGACCTGGGAGCACATACTACTGGTTTTATTCATTGGTATTCTAACCGGTTTTATAAATACACTATCCGGAAGTGGTTCACTGATCAGCCTTCCGGTTCTGATGTTTATCGGCCTGCCGCCTCATGTTGCAAACGGCACCAACAGGATAGGCATTCTTTTCCAGAACATTGTGAGTACCGGAAATTATTACCGCAAAGGCATACTCGATGTTGCAATGGGAATAAAAGTTGCCATTCCTGCAATTCTGGGCAGCATCGTGGGCGCTTACGTTGTATCGGGTATAAGCGCCAGGGCTGTAGAAGTATCGGTCGCCGCCATACTTCTTTTTATGCTCATACCGCTTTGGTTCAAGCCGAAACAGTGGCTTGAGGGGAAAGACATGACAGGAGTCGACCACAATAAGGCACTCCGCTGGATCATTTTCTTCCTTATCGGGGTTTATGGCGGTTTTATACAGGCAGGCGTTGGCATATTCCTGCTTTCGGCACTCGTGCTCAATGCCGGATACGACCTTGTAAAAGCTAATGCTCTTAAGGTTTTCATTAACCTTATTTTTACCCCATTTGCGATAATTGTGTTTCTGATACAGGGCCATATCGACTGGGGAGTGGGCCTTGTTCTGGCCGCAGGCAATGCGACGGGGGCCTGGTTTGCCAGCCAGTGGTCAATTGCGTGGGGCCCGAAGTTCGTAAGATATGTGCTGGCAGTTGTTATAACTGGTTCAGGCATCAAACTTCTGTTTTTCTGATTATGGTAATAAAGGATAATAATGATAAGGAAAGACGGTGGTATGCAGTATATACCCGCTCGAGGTATGAAAAGAGGTCATACTCACTGCTTGCCCGAAACGGGGCCGAGGTATACCTCCCGCTGATAAAGAAATGGCGGATCTGGAGCGACCGCAAGAAGCAGATCGAAATGCCCCTTATCCCATCCTACCTCTTTGTAAAAACAAGCCCGGGAAAGCCGGAAGAGTATTTCAACATATTAAACACCCCGGGTGTCGTACGGTTTATTACCTTTGAAGGAAATCCCGTACCAATTCCCGATGATCAGATCGGGGCCCTTATGAGGCTGAACAGCGAGGGTATTGACATGGAGTGCCTGGAAAAAGCACCCGAAAGGGGAAGCCCGGTAAGGGTTGTACGGGGGCCGGTGAAGGGGCTTGAAGGAGAGGTTATCAGTGTGGGTAAAAACAACAAACTTGTTTTAAGGATCGACAGCCTTGACAAATGTATTACCCTGAACATTTCGCTTGCCCTGGTGGAAAAAATATCCGGAAGGGAAGTTAAATAACAGAAACACATAATAAAAGATGAAAAAGATACTTTCAGTAGTTGGCGCCAGGCCAAACTTTATCAAGATCGCACCAGTTGCCAGGGCACTGAAAAAGTACCGCAAGGAGGTAAAGCATATTCTGTGTCATACGGGTCAGCACTTCGACAAAAAGATGTCGGAGGTATTCTTTGAAGACCTGAAGATGCCGAAACCCGACTTCAATTTAGGAGTTGGTGGAGGGAGCCATGCCGAACAGACTGCCCGCATCATGCTGGAAATGGAAAAGGTAATGACAGAGGTAAAACCCGACCTGGTAATAGTACCTGGTGATGTAAACTCTACAATGGCCGCAGCACTGGTCGCATCAAAGATGGGTATCCCGATTGCCCACGTAGAGGCTGGTCTGCGCAGTTACGACAAAACCATGCCTGAGGAGATCAACCGCATTGTAACCGATGTTGTTTCAGACTTTCTGTTTGTAACAGAGCACAGCGGAATGCACAACCTCAGGGGTGAAGGCATGGACGATGACAAAATATTCTTTGTCGGCAACACGATGATCGACACCCTGGATGAAAATTATGACGCAGTGGAGGGTTGTGATATCACTGATCGCCTGGGGCTTGAAAAGGAGAGATATATAGTGGCCACATTTCACCGGCCCTCAAATGTTGACGACAAGGGAAACCTGGAGGCACTTTTGGAAACTATGGGCAGACTTGCCGGTGAGCGCAAACTTATATTCCCCGTGCACCCACGTACGCGCAAGAACATAAAGGCTTTCGGACTTGACAGACTGATAACAAAAAACCTGTTGCTTACTGATCCGCTTGGATATATTGATTTTCTTTCGCTTATGCGGTATGCCGAACTGGTGATAACCGACAGCGGTGGAATACAGGAAGAAACCACCTATATGGGAGTTCAATGCATAACCGTCAGGAAAAACACCGAAAGGCCTGTTACAGTGGATGTGGGAACCAACCACCTTGTGGGTACAGGCATGGAAAAGGTTGAAAAAACGGCCATGGATATACTGGGGGGAACAACAAAACCCGGACGAATACCGGAGCTATGGGACGGCAAGGCAGCAAAGCGCATAGCCGCCATCCTCATGGAGCACAAAGAGTAATATGTCTCTTGTATGGCAAACAACAAAGCTGCACATTGACCGCCTGCGCGGGAACGTGCGTGTCCGCCAGGCTGCGGTACTATACGCAGCCAGTTTCGCCGGAATTCCCCTGTCTCTTGTAACCAGCATAGTCTTTACCCGCTTCCTCGGGCCCTCGGGATATGGGGATTTTGCCTTTCTCGACAGTATTTTTGACTTTGCCAAGATAATATTCCCCCTTGGCCTTTTCCATGCAACGAACAGGGCAATGGTACTCAACCGCGACCCCCTTAAATCGAAGGAGCTTCAGGGAGCAGGCATAATACTTCTTTTTGCCCTTTTTATTATAATGGCCATTGTAATGCTTGTCTATGGCTTAACTGACAGCAACCTTGCATCCAAGGGCCTCGACAGGTTTTTTATATTCCTTATACCATTTGGGTGGATATTCCTTTTTGAGCCCTACTTCAACAATGTGCTGCATGCAGAGAACCGCATATACGAACTATCTGCCATACGATTTTTGCCCAAGGTGATAACCTTTATGGCCGCCCTGCTGATATTTTTCACAATGAGCGGCTTTAGCGGAAACCGGCTTGCAGTTATATGGCCGGTGTATCTGATTGCATTCCTTGGTGTTTACATTATTGTGCTTACAAAAACGGGGGTCTCTGTAAGGAATGTCAGGCAGAGGATAGGGACAATACTTGGATATTACCGCACCTATGGGGTACACCTTTATTCCGGAACACTGTTCTTTGCTGGTTCTCTGGCTTTGAGCGGCATACTGATAAGCTATTTCAGCGACGATAATACCGGGGTTGGCTTCTTTGCACTTTCCCTTGCAATCTCCCGGCCTCTTGCATTGATACCCGGGGTTATCGCAACGACATGGTTCAGAGACTTTGCTTCACTTAAAAATATTCCGGCAAGGATGATCTTCGGTGCTGCAGCGATGACCGTACTTGCGCTTATTTTACTTTTTCTGCTTGCCGGGCCTTTTGTCAGTTTCTTTTACGGGGAGGATTTCCTGCCGCTTATTCCGCTGACATATATTGCCGGGGCGGGTATGGCATTACACGGAATGGCCGGATTTTTCAGCCGCTTTCTGGAGGCAGGCGGACAGGGCAAGGCCGTGCGCAACACCAATATGGCAACAGGCCTGGCCAACCTTGGGTTTAACATATGGCTCATCCCGCAGTATGGTGAGTCAGGGGCCGCATACTCTCTTATTATTTCAGGGCTTGTATATATGGCCGGGATTGTGTTTTACTACCGCCGTTTAGCGGGTAACAAAAAAATTCATACCTTCGGCCGGGATAAATAATTCAGATATGAACAAGTTGAATTTTGCGCTTATCGGTGCTGCCGGATATATAGCACCAAGGCATATGCGTGCAATAAAGGATACTGGTAACGAGCTGGTCTGTGCCCTTGATCCATACGACGGGGTCGGGATAATCGACAGCTACTTCCCGCATGCTGATTTCTTTACAGAACCCGAAAGGTTCGACCGTCATCTCGACAAATTGCGAAGGCAGGGACAGGGTTATGTCGACTATGTCAGCATCTGTTCGCCCAATTACCTGCACGACGCCCATATAAGGATGGCTGTCCGAAACGGAGCCCATGCAATATGCGAAAAGCCCGTTGTACTGAACCCCTGGAACCTCGACTCTTTGTGCGAACTCGAGCAGGAATCAGGAAAGAATATCTATACCATCCTGCAGCTTCGTCTGCACCCAGGCATCAAAAATCTCAGGGAAAAGGTTAAAAAGGGGCCTGCTGACAAGGTCTATGACATTGACCTGAAATATATCACGAGCAGGGGAAGGTGGTATTTTTTCTCCTGGAAGGGTGACCTCCAGAAATCAGGAGGAGTAGCCACAAATATCGGCATTCATTTCTTTGATATGCTGGGGTGGATATTCGGCAACTTCAAAGAGCTGGAGGTGATCGAAAACAGTTACGACAGGGCTAAAGGACGGCTGGTTTTTGAAAAGGCCAGGGTAAACTGGTTTCTGAGCCTTAACGAAAAAGACCTGCCGGGCCAGGCTATAGAACAGGGTAAAAGGACCTTTCGCAGCATTACAATAGAAGGGGAAGAGGTGGAGTTCAGCGAAGGATTTACCGACCTGCACACAGAGAGCTACCGTGAGATTCTTGAGGGAAGGGGCTTCAGGGTAAGCACAGCAAGGCCGAGTGTAGAAATAGCACAGAGGATAAGGAGCAGCAGGCGCGATTAAAAAATGCATACTTTTTATGAGCAAAATACTTGTAACAGGAAGTGCCGGGTTCATCGGATATCACCTTGCAAAAAAACTGGCAGAAAAGGGTGAGCATGTTGTTGGCCTTGACAACATCAACGACTACTACGATACAGAGCTTAAGCTGAATCGCCTGAAAGAATCAGGTGTTACGGCCGCTGAGGGCAGTATGATCCAGAGCACCATTTACGAAAACTACCGCTTTAAAAAGCTTGACCTGGCTGACCAGAGTGGCATAATGACCCTGTTTGAAGAGGAAAAGTTTGATTTTGTAATACACCTGGCAGCCCAGGCGGGAGTCAGGTATTCCCTTACCCACCCCCAGAAGTACATTGACGCCAATATTACAGGCTTTCTTAACATCCTGGAGGGCTGCAGGAAGTTTCCGGTAAAACACCTTGTTTATGCCTCTTCCAGTTCGGTATACGGAAAGAACTGCAAAATGCCCTTTTCTGTAAGCGACAATGTTGACCACCCGGTATCCCTGTATGCCGCCAGCAAAAAGAGTAATGAGCTGATGGCACACACCTACAGCCACCTTTTCGGTATCCCTGCTACGGGGCTTCGCTTTTTCACTGTTTACGGGCCCTGGGGGCGACCCGACATGGCTCTGTTCTTATTTACAAAAGCCATACTTGAGGGAAGGCCAATAAAGGTGTTCAACAGGGGGGAGATGAAAAGGGACTTCACATATATTGACGACATTGCAGAAGGTATATCCAGGGTAACATACCGGCCTGCAGAACCAAACCACATATGGGACGGCAATCAGCCTGATCCTTCGAGCAGCGATGTTCCTCACAGGGTTTACAATATAGGAAACGGCAAACCTGTCAACCTCATGGATTTTATAAGCGCCCTGGAGGAGACTCTCGGGAAAACGGCCCAAAAGGAAATGCTCACCATGCAGGCAGGAGATGTTCCTGCCACCTGGGCCGACACAATTGCCCTTGAAAGAGACACGGGATACCGTCCTGGAACAGATATCAGGGACGGTATCATAAGATTTGTCGACTGGTATAAGTCTTATTACAATTGTTGGTGATCTGTACACCATGGAAAAACACTTACCCCTGATCCTGGTGTCCGCATCGGATTTTAGCCCGAAGTTGCCTGACCCAAAATAAATAAAGGTGCTGTAAATAAAATCAGTATTTTTATTAATTGATTGTTTGGTTCAATTCCTTTTGTTTTGCCAAAGCCCGACAAAATATTATCGATAAAGCAGTAATATTTCCCTATTGTTTGCAAAGTGCATTTGTTATTGATAGTTTTGTCTGCGGCAAAGCCGGTAGGTCCGCATTGTTGTGACTGAAAGGGCGAAGCCGTTCCTTTAGGATATCACCAAACAATAAAATATATCATATGAAAGAGGTTAAAACTATCTGCTGCATCGGGGCCGGATATGTCGGAGGGCCGACCATGGCTGTTTTTTCACTTAAATGTCCGCACATAAAAATTATTGTTGTTGACAGTAACCCACAAAAGATCGAAGCCTGGAATTCAAACGAATTGCCCGTTTACGAGCCTGGGCTGCTGGATATAGTAAAACAGACAAGGGGAAAAAACCTGTTTTTTACAACGGATATTGACAGTGCCATTGATGAGGCAGAAATGATATTCATATCTGTAAACACTCCAACCAAGAATTACGGTGTTGGCAAGGGAATGGCGGCAGATCTTAAATATGTCGAACTTTGTACAAGGCAGATTGCCCGGGTTGCCAAAGACGACAAAATAATAGTGGAGAAGTCAACCCTTCCTGTCAGAACGGCTGAAAGCATTAAGACAATAATAAGCGGATGCTCATCTGAGTTCAGCTTCCAGGTGCTGTCAAACCCTGAATTCCTCGCTGAAGGAACAGCCATTAATGACCTTTTGAATGCTGACAGGGTGCTGATAGGCGGCGACCAGACACCGGAGGGCCTTGAAGCAATTGAAGCACTAACCGCAGTATATGCCAACTGGATACCGCGTGAACGCATAATCCAGACAAGGCTCTGGTCGTCTGAACTCAGCAAACTCACTGCCAATGCATTCCTTGCCCAAAGGGTTTCATCAATTAATGCGATTTCAGCACTCTGTGAACGCACCGGGGCTGATGTTGACGAAGTGGCTAGGGCAGTCGGAATGGACAGCCGTATCGGGCCGAAATTCCTGAAGGCCTCGGTTGGATTTGGAGGCAGTTGTTTTCAGAAAGATATCCTTAACCTTGTTTATCTTTGCAGGCATTTTGGCCTGCCCGATGTTGCCAGCTACTGGGAACAGGTGATTAAAATGAACGATTACCAGAAACACCGTTTTGCTCAGAAAGTAATTACAACTCTGTTCAACACCGTGTCGGACAAAAAGATAAGCATGCTGGGATGGGCCTTTAAAAAGGACACCAACGACTCCAGGGAGTCTGCGGCAATTTATATAGCCGATGAACTGTTGCAGGACCAGGCAAGGGTGCATGTTTATGACCCCAGGGTCAGCCCCGAACGCATGATTGACGACCTTATGTTCCTTCAGAGCGTTAAAAACGGAAACGGCGACAATAAGCTGAGCGAAAAACAGATCAGGGACGGCCTGATAGTACATAAAGACCCTTACCAGGCACTGGAAAATGCGCATGCTACAATGGTGGTAACAGAATGGGATGAGTTCAGGGATTATGACTGGAAAAGTATTTACGACAATATGCTTAAACCCGCCTTTCTTTTTGACGGAAGGAACATTCTGGATGGCGCAGGGCTGGAAGAGATAGGCTTCAAAGTATACCAGATAGGCAAGGGTTAGCAGAGATAGTATAACAGAATAAAGAATATGGGTACTACAACACATTTACGGACACTTGAAAATGAGGCCATCTATGTAATGCGGGAGGTGGCCGCACAGTTTGAAAGGCCGGTATTGCTTTTTTCGGGTGGAAAGGACAGCATAGTCATGGTCCATCTTGCACGAAAGGCATTCCATCCTGCCCGCTTCCCTTTTCCGCTAATGCATATTGACACCGGGCATAACTTTCCGGAAACTTTAGAGTTCCGCGACTCGCTGGTTAAGGATACGGGAGCGAGGCTTATTGTTGGAAGCGTTCAGGAGTCTATCAACAACGGGAGGGTAAAGGATGAAACAGGCCCGGATGCAAGCCGCAACGCACTGCAGACGGTAACCCTTCTTGACACCCTTAGTGAACACCGTGTGGATTGTGCCCTCGGAGGAGGAAGACGGGATGAGGAGAAGGCAAGGGCAAAGGAGAGGTTCTTCTCCCACCGTGACGCTTTTGGCCAGTGGGATCCAAAAAACCAACGTCCGGAACTTTGGAACCTTTATAACGGACGCAAAAGCCAGGGAGAGCACTTCAGGGTGTTCCCCCTGAGCAACTGGACCGAAATGGACGTATGGCAATATATCGCTAAGGAAAAGATCCCAATCCCCGGCCTGTATTTCTCTCACCGCAGGCCTGTGTTCCGGCGCAACGGTGTATTGCTGGCCAACACCCACTTTGTTGAACCTCAGAACGGTGAAAAGGTTTTCGAAGAAGATGTAAGGTTCCGCACAATCGGGGATGCAACCTGTACCGGGGCAATACTGTCAAAGGCCTCCACAATGGAGGAGATAATTGCAGAAGTTGCTGCAGCAAGGGTTACGGAAAGGGGCAACCGCAGTGATGACAAAAGGAGTGAAACGGCCATGGAAGACCGCAAGAGACAAGGGTATTTTTAATTTTCCATCCTGTAAGTAATGAGCGATACTGTTAATACATATCCGGCAAACAGACCGGACAACAAATATCTTCAGATGGATCTGCTGAGGTTTACAACAGCAGGGAGCGTTGATGACGGCAAGAGCACCCTTATAGGGAGGCTGCTCTATGACTCCAAGTCAATATTTGAAGACCAGCTTGAGGCCATTGAGCTTACCAGCAGAAACAGCGGCGAGGAGGAGGTCAACCTGGCCCTGCTTACAGACGGCCTCAGGGCAGAGCGGGAGCAGAAGATCACCATAGACGTTGCATACCGCTATTTTGCAACTCCAAGGAGGAAGTTCATCATAGCCGACACCCCGGGCCATATCCAGTACACAAGGAATATGGTAACGGGAGCCTCAACAGCCGACCTTGCCATTATTCTTGTTGATGCACGCAAAGGAGTGCTCACGCAAAGCAAGAGGCACAGCTTCATATCCACCCTGCTCCAGATACCCCACCTGGTGGTTACGGTCAACAAGATGGATCTTGTAGACTACAGCCAGGAGGTTTTCGAGGACATAGTATCGGATTTCAGGGAGTTCGCATCCAAGATGGATGTTGACGACATCACCTTTATACCCATATCGGCTCTCAGGGGAGACAATATAGTACAAAAGAGCGAGAATATGCCCTGGTATAACGGGCCTACCCTGTTGTACCACCTTGAACATGTGCATGTAGATGCCGCCAGAAACCTTATTGATTTCCGGTTTCCGGTACAATATGTAATAAGGCCGCACCATGGTTTCAGGGGGTTTGCCGGACGCATAAGCTCAGGGATAATAAGGGTAGGCGACAAGGTGACCGTTCTTCCCTCCCGCCTGACAAGCAGGATAAGGTCAATAAACACTTACGAAGGTGAACTGGATGAGGCGCGGGCAGGTGATTCTGTGGTTCTTCAAATCGAAGATGAGATAGATATAAGCAGGGGAGATATGATTGCCAGGAGCAACAACGTGCCCCACTTTTCACGCTCATTTGATGCTTACCTGTGCTGGATGTCGTCAGAGCCCATGGTTATGAGCAAGCGTTACCTGCTTATGCATACCACCAGGACCATCCAGGCTGTTGTAAGGAAAATAAGCTACCAGATAGATGTTGACAGCATGCAGAGGATGCCTGCACAGTGCCTGCAACTTAATGAGATCGGCAGGGTCAGTGTTGACACATCAATGCCTCTTTTCCTTGATACATACCGAAGAAATACCGCTACCGGAAGCTTTATCCTGGTTGATCCCGACACCAACGTAACAGTGGGTGCCGGCATGGTAAGAAAGGCCGTGCAGGTTGAAATGAACGGACCTGTTATCAGCAGGGTGTTTGAGGAGGGTACAACACTAAAGTTAGGAAAAGAAGAGGCAACTGCAAAGGATACTATAGAGACTGCTGACAGAAGCAGCAACATTGATTTATCACCCTCCTTCATTAAAAGGGAGGAAAGAGAGAGGCGTTATGGCCACAAGGGGATGGTGATATGGCTTACAGGCATATCGGGTGCAGGAAAGAGCACTATTGCAAGCCACCTCGAACACCTTTTGTGGGAAGAAGGCAAGAATACGGCTGTACTTGACGGCGATTTCCTCAGGCACGGTATAACCAATGACCTGGGGTTCAGCCCGGAAGACAGAAGAGAAAATATACGGCGGGCAGCTTATATGGCAAAGTCCCTGCTTGAAAACGGTAATGTGGTCATATGTGCATTTGTATCACCATATGC
>SLKR01000058.1 GCA_007134525.1 Bacteroidales bacterium
CCTGCTTGTCAATATAAATATATGGACACCCCAGAAACTATCTCAGGAAGAACAGGAGATAGTTCAGAAACTTCATCATTCTGAGAACTTCAAGCCGAACCCCCGAAAAAGCGATAAAAGCTTCTTCGAAAAGATGAAGGATGTATTCAACTAATCCCGTGTGATCATGAAAGTCCTGCTGAAAGCAGAAAATATAAGCAAGGATTACTCGAACCATCGTGCGCTGAACAAGGTCAGCATGGAAGTGCCCGAACAGAGCATTTTCGGGCTTCTGGGACCAAACGGGGCAGGAAAGACCACCCTGATACGTATTATAAACCAGATTATAGGTCCGGATCAGGGCAGGATAATACTTGACGGAGAGCCACTCAGGCCCGGGCATGTTCACCAAATCGGTTACCTGCCTGAAGAAAGAGGACTTTACAAAAAAATGAAAGTAGGTGAGCAGGCTGTCTACCTGTCCCGGCTGAAAGGCATTAAAGGGCCCGAAGCCAGGAATATGCTCAAATCCTGGTTCAAAAAATTCGACCTCCTGCCCTGGTGGGACAAAAAAGTAGAGGAACTTTCAAAGGGAATGCAGCAAAAGGTGCAGTTTATAATTACCGTACTTCACCGTCCGAAGCTGTTGATATTTGATGAGCCATTCAGTGGCTTTGATCCAATAAATGTAAACCTTTTAAAACAGGAGATACTTAAGCTCCGCGACGATGGTGCTACCATAATTTTCTCCACCCACAATATGGGCTCGGTAGAAGAGCTGTGCGATAATATCGCCCTTATAAACAAGTCGGAAAAGATACTCGAGGGGGAAGTTGACAAGATAAAAAAGGAGTTCACAAGCAGTATATACGAGATAGAAGTTACAGAAATGAGAAAACCAGTTGAAGACTTGCTGGACGAAAGATTCAGGCTTATCTCCTCATCAAGGAAAAACAGCACCTATTCATTCCGGATAAAAATTGGCGAGGACTACGGCACAAACGAGCTTCTGTCTGAGATTTTACCTGTAGCTCAGCTGATCTCTTTTAAGGAGCTTACACCCAGCATGAACGATATCTTCATAAAAAAGGTCACCGGAAGATTTCCGCAGGAAAGAGTTGCTGATATGGATCAGGCAAACAAAAACCAAATCCAATGAGTAAAACCGCAACAATAATCAAGAGGGAGTTTCTCAGCCGGGTAAAAAAGCGCTCCTTTCTGGTCATGACCATTCTCGGACCTTTACTTATGGCAGCCATTATCATTGTGCCGGTCGTTGTAACACAGATATCCGACAGCGATTACAAGATAGCTGTGGTGGATGATACAGACCTCTTTTATGAAAGTTTCGAAGATACAGAAAACATAAAGTTTAGCCCGCTTGGCACAAATATAGAACACGCCGTAGGTATGATGCACGACGGCAGCTTCGATGCTGTGCTGCATATCCCTGAAGTCGCATTCCAGGCGCCCTCAAGCATGAGGCTCTTCTCAGAGAAGTCGGTTAATATAAATGCCAGGGTACTGGTCGAGAACATCCTAAGGCATGAGTTTGAAAGCCTGAAACTGGGGGCAGCGGGTATAGATGAGGAAATACTCCGGTCAATTGAAACCCCCATAAGAATTCAGGCAATACGGATAAAGGATGACGGTGAACTCATTACAGACTATCCCGAAATAAGCATGGGGCTGGGCTTTGTCAGCGGACTGCTGATATATATATTCATATTCCTTTTCGGATCGCAGGTTCTCAGGGGTGTTCTGGAAGAGAAAACCAGCAGGATAGTCGAGATAATAATCTCATCAGTAAAGCCCTTTCAGCTGATGCTGGGGAAGATCATCGGGGTTGGCCTTGTCGGCCTCAGCCAGTTTCTGATATGGATAGTTCTTACATTCGCCATCGTAGGTGCATTCCAGCTGGCAGCGCCGGATCTGTTCAGGTTCACTCCTGACGAGCAGGTATTCATAACAGGCGCCCAGGCACTTAGTACTGAAGAAATTGAAGCCCAAAGAGAGTATGTTCAGCAGGACGACACAATTGCAGGACAACTGCTTGAAGGGCTGCTTGCCATTAATTTAACGGTGATGATAATCTCTTTTGTATTCTTTTTCCTCGGAGGTTACCTGCTCTATGCTGCACTTTTCGCAGCAATAGGTTCGGCTGTAGACAATGAAGCGGATACCCAGCAGTTCATGTTACCGGTAACGGTCCCGCTGCTGATCTCTATAATAATGGCACAGTTTGTCATCACAAATCCTTCTGGCCCGGTAGCCTTCTGGCTGTCAATGATACCTTTCACATCACCTGTTATAATGATGGTAAGGATACCTTTCGGCGTTCCCTATTCCGAGATTTTACTCTCCGGAGCCCTGCTGGTAGCAGGATTTGTATTAACCACAATGATAGCCTCCAGGATATACCGGACTGGCATTCTGATGTACGGCAAAAAATCGAGTTACCGGGAGCTATGGAAGTGGATAAGGCATTCCTGATAAATCTGTCCTATCTTTGTTATAAAAAAACCACCATGCCTAAAATACTTGTTGTAGATGATGAAAAAAGCATAAGAAATACTCTTCAGGATATACTTGAATATGAAAAATATGAAGTAAGCCTGGCTGAGGATGGTCCGGAAGCTCTGGAAAAGCTACAGGAAGGGCCCTTTGATGTAATTCTGTGTGATATAAAGATGCCCGGTATGGACGGTATAAGCCTGCTTGAAAGGATAAGGGAGGAAGACCCGGATGCGACAGTGGTTATGATTTCCGGACATGGCACAATTGACACAGCAGTTGAGGCAATAAAGAAGGGAGCATATGATTTTATCTCCAAACCCCTGGATCTGAACCGTCTGCTGATCACCATACGCAACGCAATGGACAAGAGTAAGCTTGTTACAGAAACCAGGGTACTCAAACGTAAGGTTAACAAGACCTACGAAATGATTGGAGAATCAGGAGCAATAAAAGACATCAAGGCAATGATCGAAAGAGTTGCCCCAACGGATGCAAGGATATTCATTACCGGCGATAACGGTACAGGCAAAGAATTGGTCGCCAGGTGGCTCCACGAGCTAAGCAACAGGGCAAGGGGGCCTTTTATTGAAGTTAACTGTGCTGCAATACCTTCAGAGCTGATAGAAAGCGAGCTTTTCGGTCATGAGAAAGGCTCATTTACAAGTGCCATAAAACAGAAAAAGGGGAATTTTGAACTGGCCAGCGGAGGTACTATATTCCTGGACGAAATCGGAGACATGAGCCTGGCAGCACAGGCCAAGGTACTTCGGACCCTTCAGGAAAACAAGATAACCAGGGTCGGTGGAGAGAAAGAGATAAATGTTGACGTAAGGGTTGTGGCAGCTACAAATAAGAATATACAAAAAGAGATAGAAGAAGGGAGGTTCCGGGAAGACCTTTACCACCGCCTGAGTGTAATATTAATACATGTTCCCAGCCTCAGTGAAAGGAAAGAGGACATACCCCTGCTGGCCGGACACTTCCTGGAACAGGTTCTCGGGGAACAGAGCATGCCTCCGAAGCAATTCACAGAAGGCAGCCTGGAAGAGCTGAAAAAGATCCACTGGACTGGTAATGTACGTGAATTGCGAAATGTCGTGGAAAGGCTTGCAATACTGTGCGACCGGGAGATAACCGCGGCCGATGTGAGACAATATGCCCGGCCACTTAACCCGGTCAGAAACAACTAAGAAATAAAAGCTTACCTGATGATTGGGCTCAGGGCTTTTGTCTCCCGGAAAAATATCAGGACATCATACCTTAAGGGCACAACACTCTGCACATATTGGTTCCTGTCGAAGCCGGGGTTGTAAACAACTCCAATTGCCCGGTGGCCGTATGGCTGCATAAACTCCTGATGAGTTCTGTCCTGGTCGTCAAATACCAGCATGAAATTTTCCATCCCGGTGCTCTCAAGCAATGCTTCCAAACTGCCACCCATAGCCCGGGGCACATTCATTATCTGCATATCACTTCCCCATTCTGACCCTGCCTTGACACTGCCGCGGTAGGTCGAAAAGCCGACCAGAAATACGTTTTCGGGCCCATAATCCACCCTTGCTAGTTGCCCGATATTTTCCTGCCCCCTTTGGTACATTTCAGTGAAACGCGCATCTCCAACATGGGTGTTGTGTGCCCATACGATTCCCTGAGAGTCCGGTCCATACTTTCCAAGCAAACGGTCGACGGTAAGCTTCATATAATTAACCCGGCTGTTCCAGGAACTCTGATCCCTGCGGCTTACTGACTTCCTGTAAAACTTCTCCGCATGCTTTACGACCAGGGCATTTTGCTTCAAATAGAAAAACTCCTCATCCGTCATATCTTCACCCGGGCCTGCCTCCCTTATCAATTCAACGACCGCCTCCAGTTCTGCCTCACATGAACCTCTATTGGCAGCATTGCGGGCATACTCCCAGATATCATCCCTGTAAGGTTCAAGGCAGGAATAGTGATCCGCTGCCTGACTGTATATTCCGCCGATATCCGTTTGCCTGAGAATTTCCAGAACTGCAGTAAATGAATTCCATTCATCATATACATCCTTACCATAAAAACCTACCTTTTCCTCCAACGGAAGATTGTCATTGTAATCCCTCAACCATTCAGCAAGGGCAAGAACTTCCTCGTTACCCCACATCCACAGGGGCCACCTTTCAAGGCCCTCAAGTACCTGCCTTGCAGAGCCTGCAGCACCGGGCATATCTTTTACATAGCGGTTAAGTTCATAAATGCTTGCCCAGTCTCCCTCAACTGCTATGAAGTCAAAACCGTGATCCTCTATTAACCTGCGGCTGATGCTGTCGCGCCAGGCATAATATTCATGTGTGCCGTGGCTTGCTTCTCCCAGAAGGACAAGTTTACGCTGACCAGCAACCTTTAACATATCTTCCAGATCAGAAGCGTCTGAAAGGGTCTTCGCCCTTGACCCGATGTAAGATACCAGGTCATCAGGGCTATTTGTACCCGCACAGGCAGCAAATATTACAGAAAAATACAGGGATAAAATAAGAAAGATCTTTTTATTAATGTTCATTTGTCGGTCCGCTTTAGTTGCCAATGGTTAAACAGATAACGAATATACGAATGCCGGGATAACCGGCAAAGTTTTTCTAATACAACCCTTCCTGCAAATCACCCTCGTTGTCCAAGGTGCAATGAATTAATCAGAATTTAAACATTTGGGCTTGTTTATATGTTAATTGTTTTTGAATGTGTAAAGCTTTGAAATTATAGTTTCGACAGCTGAAGTACAGATTGTTTTTTGTAATTTTGCATGCTGAAAATCACTATCACTCATGCCCATCTTTGAACAGAAAATATGATCATATATAATAGTTTTATTATTAAACCCTTCCTGGTATTTCTCATAGGAATGACTCTTTCTTTAACTCTGACAGCATCTTCTGAGAACGACACTACGGTAACGCAAAACAACAGAAATGGCAGGATATCTGTTTTTCTTGATACCGGGAGGTGGTTCGATGAAGATTTTGTCAGGCAACAGATACCTATCGTTTCTTATGTAAGAGATAAGGAACTTGCTGACGTTCATATCATTATTACCAGGCATAGCGCAGGAACCGCAGGTACAAATTATGCAATTTCTCTCATTGGCAGGCGAAGATTTTCTGATATGCGCCAGGAACTAACATACTGGGCACCTGCCTCAAACACCAGCTATGACACACGAAGAGGATATACAAATCTTCTAAAGGCCGGACTCGTCAAATATATACTGGATACAAATTTGGCAGACAGGATAATAGTAGCCTACGATTATGATCAAAGGACAACTGAAATGGATAACGGCTATGAATCTGAGCCAGACCCCTGGAGCAGCTGGGTTTTTGAGATATACGGGGGAGGTAATTTCTCAATAGAGGAGAAACAGCGAAGGCATTCCCTGCGCGCCGGATTTTATGCCGACAGGGTCACTGAGGAATGGAAGATACGCTTCAGGCCTTTTTTTAATTTCAACAACCGGACCTATTACACCGACGATGCGACCATTGTAAGTACTTCTCACCGCCACGGGCACCAGGCATATGTTGTAAAAAGCATAACCGATCACTGGTCGGTCGGAGTTTTTAGTTCTAGCCTGTCGAGTACTTTCCATAATATGAAGTTCAATACTGAACTTTCACCGGCAATAGAGTACAGCCTATTCCCGTACATTGAGGCAACAAGGCGCTCCATAACCTTTGCCTACAGGGTGGGATATGGCTACCAGAACTATATTGAAACAACAATTTTCGCCAAAGACGAGGAGTTCCTCTGGTCACAGTCGATAGAGGCTTCTGCAAGATTTCAGCAGCCATGGGGAAACTTCTGGGCAGGAGTAAGCGGCTCACATTTTTTTCATGATTTTTCAATTAACCGGGCAGAGATATTTTCAAGCATAAGCCTGCGGGTTTTTCAGGGTCTATCTCTCAATGTCCGTGCAAGCCTCGATATTATAAATGATCTTATATCCATTTCTGCCGGCGATATGAGTATTGAAGATATTCTGCTTGAACAGTCGCAACAGGCAACAGACTATAGCATTTCTGGCTCAATTGGACTTAGCTACACATTCGGTTCCGATTTCAGTGCAGCATTCAACCCGCGACTCTAGCAGTTACAGAACCAAAAAAAAGGGGCAGCCTGTTACAGACTGCCCCTTTTTTTATGAACAAAAGCAGATAATTCTATACGGCATATTCCATTTCGGCATAACGCCTGTACATATTATAGCGCCATTTGGAATTATCTTCAGCAGCCTTGAAGAGTTCTACGGCATCTTTTGGGAATGCCTTCTTCAAAGAGCTGAACCTCACCTCCGAATTAAGGAAATCCTGGAATTTGCTCCAGTCAGGTTCCTTACTGTCGAGCTGGAATGGGTTCTTGCCTTCAGCCTCAAGAAGCGGGTTATAACGGAACAAATGCCAGTAGCCAGCTTCCACAGCATCCTTGGTCTGCTGCTGGGTACTTCCCATTCCATTGCGCAGCCCGTGATTGATACACGGAGAGTAAGCAATTACGATACTGGGGCCGGGATATGCTTCCGCCTCCCTGACAGCCTTCAGAAACTGATTCTGGTTAGCTCCCATACCAACCTGTGCCACGTAGACATAACCATAGGTCATTGCCATCAGGCCAAGATCCTTTTTGCGTATCCGTTTGCCAGAGGCGGCAAACTTGGCAATGGCACCTACTGGAGTTGCCTTTGAGGCCTGCCCGCCGGTGTTGGAATAAACCTCGGTATCCATAACAAGCAGGTTTACATCTTCGCCCGAAGCGACTACATGGTCAAGGCCGCCAAAACCAATATCATAAGCCCAGCCGTCTCCTCCGAAGCACCATATAGATTTCTTGACAAGATATTGCTTTAGTTCAATTATCTGTCCTGCAACCGGGTTCTTCTCCTTCTTAAGGCTCAAAAGAACCTTCTCTGAAGCCTCTTTTGATTTGTCGCCATCGTCTTTTGACTCCAGCCACTGTGTAAAGGCTTCCCTGGTATCCTCACTGATATCTCCCATTTCAAGGGCTGATTTCATCAGGCGTGCGATCCTTTCCCTTAGTTTACCTACGCCTGTAGCCATACCAAAACCGTACTCGGCATTATCCTCAAACAGTGAGTTGGCCCAGGCAGGACCGTGACCGTCTTTATTAACAGTATACGGTGTCGCGGGTGCTGACCCTCCATATATTGATGAACAACCGGTCGCATTGGCTATCATCATCCTGTCACCGTACAACTGAGTGATAAGCTTTATATACGGTGTTTCACCACAGCCTGCGCAGGCTCCGCTGAATTCAAACAGCGGCTGGGAAAACTGGCTGTTTTTCACTGACTGGTATTTGTTCAGAAGTGTATCCTTATATGATACATTGTTAATCATCCAGTCCCAGTGTTTATCCTCGTGCATCTGATCCTCCAGCAGCTTCATTTCAAGTGCTTTCTCCTTCGAGGGGCAAACATCAATACAGTTGCCGCAACCGGTGCAATCGAGCGGGCTTACCTGCATACGGTATTTGAGTCCGGCAAGGGATTTACCCTTTGCATCAACTACCTCAATACCCTCAGGGGCATTCTTCATTTCCTTTTCATCTAGCAGAAATGGCCTGATAACTGCATGCGGGCAAACATATGCGCACTGGTTACACTGAATACAGTTCTCCTTTATCCACTCCGGAACATGAACGGCTATTCCCCGCTTTTCATACGCTGTAGTTCCGGGAGGGAATGTCCCGTCCTCACGGTTGCGGAACGCACTTACCGGAAGATCGTCTCCTTGCTGGCTGTTTATAGGATAAACTATATCACTGATAAATTCCGGGACGTCTTCCCTTACCTTAAGCTTTACCTTAGCTTCAGCCTTTTTCCACTCTGCCGGTATATCAACCTTTACTACCTTGCCACCTTCATCAACGGCAGAATTGTTCATCTTAACTATCTCCTCGCCCTTACGGCCGTATGACTTCCGGATTGCATCCTTCATTTCGCTTACTGCTTTCTCGTAAGGTATTACCTGGGCAAGTTTAAAGAAAGCACTCTGCATGATAGTGTTGGTCCTGCCGCCAAGTCCGATTCTTTCAGCTATCTCTGTTGCGTTAATAATGTAGAACTTAATATCGTTATCAGCGATATAACGCTTCATATGACCGGGTATGCGCTTGCGTGTCTCTTCGGCGTCCCATATTGAGTTCAGCAAAAAAGTACCGCCTTTTTTCAGCCCCTTTAGCATATCATACTTTTCCAGATAGGCCGGCACATGACATGCAACAAAATCAGCTGCATTAATAAGATAGGGCGAACGTATCGGGCTGTCGCCAAAACGAAGGTGGGATACAGTAATACCTCCTGATTTCTTGCTGTCGTAAGAGAAGTACCCCTGTGCATATTTATCAGTAGTGTCACCGATAATCTTGATTGAGTTCTTGTTTGCACCAACTGTTCCATCAGCTCCAATTCCGAAGAATTTTGCAGCATAATTACCCTCGGGAGACACATCAATGTTTTCACCAGGAGGCAGTGATGTAAATGTAACATCATCGACTATACCAACTGTAAACTGGTTCTTTGGCTCGGGGAGCCTGAGGTTGTCGTAGACTGAAATTATATGGCCTGGCACAGTGTCTTTGGAGCTGAGTCCGTAACGTCCGCCAACAATTTCAGGGCTGTTTTTCTTACCCTTGAACATTTCAACCACGTCAAGGTAGAGCGGTTCACCATGAGCTCCCGGTTCCTTTGTACGGTCGAGTACCGCTATACGCTTTACGTTATCAGGAAGAACATTGAAAAAATACTTCTCCGAAAATGGCCTGTAAAGATGTACGCTGATAAGTCCGACCTTATCGCCCTGGCTCATTTTGTAATCAATGGTCTCCTTGATAGTTTCAGTTATGGATCCCATTGCAATGATGATATCTTCGGCATCCGGAGCGCCATAATAAGTAAACGGTTGGTAATCGCGTCCGGTAATCTTCGAGATCTCCTGCATATATTCTTCAACAAGATCCGGTAACGCGTTGTAGAAGGGGTTTGATGCCTCCCTTGACTGGAAGTAAATATCAGGGTTCTGTGCGGTTCCCCTGGTCACGGGATTCTCAGGATTCAGTGCCCTGTTGCGAAATTCCTTCAGGGCCTTCAGGTCAAGAAGTTTTGCCAGCGTGTCCTGGTCGGCTTCCTCTACCTTCTGTACCTCATGAGAAGTACGGAACCCGTCAAAGAAATGCAGGAAAGGAACCCTCGACTTTATTGCTGCCAAGTGAGCAATAGGTGCAAGGTCCATGATCTCCTGAACGCTGCCCGTTGCCAGCATGGCAAAACCAGTATTTCTTGTGCTCATTACATCTGAATGGTCACCGAATATTGAGAGCGCCTGTGCTGCAAGACTTCTTGCCGAAACGTGCAGAACTCCCGGAAGCAATTCTCCGGACATCTTAAGCATATTCGGGATCATAAGCAAAAGACCCTGGGAAGCTGTATATGTGCTTGCAAGGGCTCCAGACTGAAGTGCACCGTGCATAGCACCTGCAGCACCGGCTTCTGATTGCATTTCCACCAGCTTCACTTCCTCACCGAAAATGTTCTTTCTTCCCGAAGCAGCCCACTCATCTACGTTTTCAGCCATGTTTGAACTAGGCGTTATTGGATAGATAGCAGCTACTTCGCTGAACATATAGGCCACATGCGATGCCGCGTGGTTTCCGTCACATGTAATGAACTTTTTTTTCTTGGTCATAACAATATAGTTTTATAAATACGAAATTGTCTTATTTTAAGATAGTTAGCTTGCTTCCTGAGGCTGCAAAATTACGAAATATAATTCATTATTTACAGGATATTATCCTATTTATAACGATTATACTTAAGTGCAGATAAAGCATTGTTAACTTATACACAAAAGGCAAAAGATCCAATACTCAGTCAAAAAACGTCCAGGAAACACCAAACTTAAACATTGTTTCGGGCAGGGGATAAAAAGGTATATCATACACAGGCGGGTTGTCGGCTATCAGCCCGAGAATATTCTGAAGCTTTACAAAAAGACGTGCCCTGCTAATCCTGGCATTAATAAAAGCATCCACAAGAAATGTGTGGTCGCCCTCGTAGCCGTCCTGATGATAAAACATTCGGCTCACAGGCATATAGGCCATCGGCATGTACGGCATATTGTAGCGCAGATCGAAGCCCGCATGGGCAAGCATCACCCCGTTAAAGAGTTTACTGGCTGCATAAAAGGAATGATAGCTTATAAACCCCGGGAAACGTTCAAATTCCTTATCAACATACTGAACTACCATTCTGTTCCTGCTCCTGATAAATCCGCTTCCAAGATCGGCCGACAGGCCCGCTGTAAAAACGCTCAGTGAACCATCCATCTGTTCGGGCAGCGCGGAGCTGTTTAAGAATACGGGTCGGTCAAGCAGGTAATAGTCCGCCTCAAGGCTGATGTGATCAGAGTAAAGTAACAGGCCTGCGTTAAGCACCCTGGATTTGCTGAAATAATTATCCCACCTTACATAATTACTGTAAAACCTGTTATGCATATAGGCTGCTTCATGTTCAGAAAAAAGGGCTGTTGCGCCAAATCGTATCCGGCCTGACTCTTCACCAATTAATACCTTGCCACCTAACCTGTAATCCCGGTCATTATATCCCCCGATTATATAATTTGCAAATCCGCTGAATGACAAAAAACGGCCAGGGTCTGATTCTAGTTCAAGCCCTGTTTCCAGCTGGGAGTAACTGCTCTTTAAAAAGTCATAACCATCATCGGTAACACCATAACTCAAGGTGTCAGGCTGGCGTATGTTCAGTATATCATAACTTGCGTAAAGGCTGAAGGTAAGCGGGCGGGATCCGTTTTCCATACCGGTAATATTGGCCCATTCAAACTTGTTGCTGATGGTATGTACAAGAAGTGAATCAAATGTTGATGACATGTCGACAGGAATATGATCTTGGTAAAAAGCGGGGGAAGGTGAGGATGGTTCATCAAATGTATACCCGCTGCGCATATAACTGAAAACATGTCTGAACTGTCCCAGGTAAGCTCCGCCTGCTTCCGACAGGGTATCAGATGGCTGGCCCGATAATCCAGGCCGGTAGCTCTGCTGTATCCTGAAGCCGGCCTCCCTGATCCTTGATCCGGCCTGGAGAAGTATCACACTGTCTCTCACTTCATCCTGCTCAAAGCCAAGGCGGTTTTTGAGCCCACCACTTTCATCGTTAAAAATCCGGTTAATGACCATGCTACCTGCCACATGATAGTTGTCAACAGGCTCGTAATCAATATACAGCAGAAAGTTAGCATTTCTTGCATTCAGACGACTGTATGGTCCCGGCGAATTGACCGACTGGTACTTCAACCCGCCATATATCCTTTCGTGAAAACGCTGATTATGTTTTGCATAGAAAAGCTGTTCATTATCTGAACCCATCACGTAATACAACTCGGAGTATACATGCGATGGCCTGTAATACCTTACCTCATCAAGTGAAAACAGGTAACCCGGATAAATGGGCTGAGGAAACAGCCTGAATCCGAACCTGTCAGCTGCGCTGAAGGTGAGCATCCTGCTTATATGACCCACATTACCCTGGCTTGCATAAAAATCGTATTCCCGCAATGGGAAGTCATATCGCTGAAAAGCTGTAAGCGTGGTATCAATAAACTGATCCCTGTGATAATCCTGCCTGAAGAGCTGATCAGCCTTGTACCATACAACTTCTGAAACCACCCTCTCACCACTTTCGGCATAAAGGCATGTACCTTTGAGCAGTAAAAATAAAACTGACAGATATAACAAAATCGAACTATAACGTGGCATACCGGATGATAAAATCTCCTTGATTAAACGGTCTGTAAAGGTAAAAGTTTTTATTATACTCCTTGCAAGCTCAACCGACGGCATAAAAATTGCTAAATTCATTATAAATATATACAACAGGTTTGCGTTATTTCTTTACCATGTATTTATATATACGATACTGCGATGAGAGGAATTTATTACAAAATCATTATTGTGGTGCTGATGCTTTGCTGTTTAATGTCTTACGGCAAGCTGCAGGCGGATGAAAAAAATAACATCACAAGGCTCGGACTTACACTCAGTGGAGGAGGTGCACGGGGGCTTGCGCACATAGGTGTGCTTCACATAATTGACAGCCTTGACATCAGGCCTGATTACATAACAGGCACAAGTATGGGAGCTATTGTCGGAGGAATGTATGCTGCCGGATATTCAGCCAGTGAGATTGAGGAAATTGCCCTTGAGCTGGACTGGGAATCAATGTTCAGCAGGAGGTCAGAACTGGGCTATATACATCCTGCCAGGAGAGATAATTACAAAACACATATTGTCGAACTGCCTATTGAAGACAGGAAAATAAGGACTCCGACAGGTGCGATAGAAGGACAACAATTATGGAATACCCTCAGTGAAATATTCTTTCACACTTACAACATCACCGATTTTCGTAAACTAAAGATTCCCTTCGCATGCATTGCCACAAATGTTGAAACCGGCGAAGCCGTGGTAATTAGTGAAGGCAGCCTGGTAACTGCCATCAGGGCTTCAATGGCCATGCCATCAATATTTACCACCGTTGAAAGGGAGGGGCTGAAACTAATAGACGGTGGTGTTGCGAATAACTTCCCAGTAAGGCTTGCAAAGGATATGGGTGCCGACTATGTGATAGGGGTGAATGTTTCCCAGGGACTCCGTCCGGCAGATGAGTTAATAAGTCCGGTAGATATTATTTACCAAATGGGTTTTTATAGTGACGCCAGAAGCTTTATTCAGAACAGGGAAGCAACCGACCTTTATATTAACATAGAACTGGCAGGTTACTCAGCAGCGAGCTTCGCACACAGCCAGGAGATAATCGAACAGGGGAAAAATGAGGCCAGAAAATTTATTGAACACTTCCTGGAAATTTCAGCCATGCAGGATAAAACAGACAGTACTATAAGGCAAAGGGATCAGGCAGAACTGGTTGTGGATACAGTGATCTTCAAGGGACTTAAAGAGGTAAGACTTTCATTTGCGAAGAATTCCTTTGACATATTCAGCGAAGATACTATAAGTGCAAGAAGCATTACAAGGGCTGTAAACAGACTTTACGCCAGTAATTATTTCAACCGTGTCAATTACCATCTCACCCCAGGCAAAACAGACGACTCTGTAATACTTACCCTCGAAGTTGATGAAAAGCCCTTTGCAAACCTGGCAGGCGGAATAAACTTCAGTTCCTTCACAGGAGTGGGTATTACCGGCAAAATTGGCACGAACAACTTCTTTCACTACAATGCTGAAGCTTCATTTGCCGTTATGATCGGTGAAAAACCAGCATTCAGGGCAGACCTTATATATTTCCTTGATGAAAGAAGACAGAGTTGGTTGCATTACCAGTCCAGCGGCAGAAGGTTCAACTTCCCCCTTTATGAAAGATTTGAGCAGATTTCAGAATACAGGCAGAATTTTTTGAGGAATACGCTTTCAATAAATACGATCTGGGGCAGGAACTCCTATGTATCATTCTACAACTCACATTATTACCAGAGCCTTTCACCCAATATGCGAACACCAACAACCCTTGAAGGCAGCAATAGCTCATTTGAAGCCGGCGTTAATTTCCTGCACCATACACTTAACCGCAATTCCTTTCCTACTTCAGGACAGAGAATAAATATCAATGGTGCGCTTATCTACAATCAGAGGCCTTCAATTTCAAATATAAGGCTTAATGGTGAGGAGGCTACACTAGAAGACCTGGGAATTGACATCGGCAACTTTTTCCAGCTATACCTTACCAGCGAAAAATACATACCGATAACAAGTACAGTTACCCAGATAGTTCAGATGCAATTGGGTTACAACCTGAATTACAACCAGGGGTTCATAAACGCCTTCAATATTGGAGGGACCAATCGCTTCCTTGATAAACAGTTTACATTTATGGGTATTAACGAATACCAGGTAATAAGTGAATCGGCACTCATTGCAGCCATTGGTTATCAATACTCCCTGGGCAGGAGCTTTTACCTTACGGGGCTCCTGAACTCGGGCCTGTATGATTTCAGGTTCGACAAACCCGAACTGGTAAGTAAGGACAACTTTCTTTTTGGCGGGGGACTTTCCCTTGGATTTGACAGCCTTATAGGCCCGATGGAGCTCACTTTCTCATACAGCCACCAGACCAGGAACGTTATTGGCTATATAAACCTGGGGTGGTTGTTCCAAAATTAAAAAAGGTCCGCACCAATTAAGGCACGGACCTCTGTAAGTATCCGGCGACGACATACTCTCCCGGGTGTGACCCAGTACCATCTGCGCTGGCAGGCTTAACGACTCTGTTCGGA
>SLKR01000051.1 GCA_007134525.1 Bacteroidales bacterium
AACTGCAGGTACAGAGATAAAACGTACAATAGCTGATATTGCAAACACCGGTCTGAATCAGGCCGGTGTTTGCAATATCAGCTATTGTACATTTTATCTATGTACCTGCAGTTTTTTGGATGTCATACCGTTTTCCGTGTAGATGTTAACGATATACAAGCCGTCAATCAGTGCTGAGGTGTTGAGGCTTACCTCAAACCCACCTGCGCTCTGCTGCAGCACGGTTCTGCCGCTTAAGTCAACAATCCTTACCTCCCTGATGGTTTCCGGGGCACTAAGTGTTACCCTGTCTCGTGCGGGGTTCGGGAATATGCTTACTGAAACGTTATCAGGAATGTCGGGAGCTGAAACAATGACACCATCATCGCCTATTGTCAATTCAAGGTCCGGGTGTGATCCCGGCTCTTGCCATGTCCATCCTTCTCCCAGGCTACCTGCAATAAATACCCTGTGTACTTCCGGGTCAAATGCAACGCCTTCGCCTTCACTGCCTGCCCAGTCTCCTTCAGCAATGGTCACCTGGAAGGTTACCACATACTTTTCTTCTTCTTTTTCAGGTGCACCTTCAGCCTTTGCCTCAGGTTGCTGGCCCCAGACATCCTCAATTGTCATGTCAGCATCAATTGTTGCGCTGCGGTTGGGATCACCAACCCATTCACCGAGATCCCAGCTTGCATCATCTTCTACGAGGAAGTATTTGTACTCAATATCATCGGGGTAGAGTTCAAGAGATATTGTATAAACAAGATCATCCAATACCTCTCCTTTAGATACAAATGGAAATACAGCAATATCAACATCTACATCATAATTAAGTACCGGGAGCCATTCACCGTCAGACTCCTTAATAAGTGCAAGGCCGGATTGCGCTCCATCACCAAACCCAGAGGATACATTGCCCAGTTCATAAGTTTCATCCTCCCACTCATCAAGTCCGCTAAAATCAACGCCAATTACAAAATCGGAGGATGTAACCACTGGTTCGTCAAATTCAACTTCAAAGGCATTGGCCAGCTCGAGAGATGGGGTAATGTCTGCCATTGAATAGGTTTTTGACCCAAGTACTTCACCTACACTGCCTTCGCTGTAATCCCACACAGTGAATATTACTTCGCCTGTTTCACCTTCTCTCGACCCTATCCAGAATACAGCTCCGTGGATTTCAATGTTCTCAGTGTTCTCGAATATCTGACCATATGCAAGGTCTTCGTAAAAATTGGTTCCAAACATAAATCCGTCTGAAGCTCCTTCCCCGTCATCCCAGACAGGTAAAATTGCCTGCTCGGCGTTTTCCCAGTTTCCGGGGTATAAGGTTTCAAGCTCACCGTCAGACTTAATATGATTTTCAATGAACTCTAACCTGATTGCTTCGCTATGCCCTGCTTCTCTCTGGGCAAAGGCAAAGCAGGCCACGAAGACAAATAGTATTGTAAAAAGTTTTCTCATGGTAAAAATATTTATTAAAAAATAATTGGTAGAAAATGTCTTTTAATATAATCTTGTAATGTACGAAAATATTAAAGGACACCCCTGGCCCTTATGGTTTTTTAACAGCGGTTACTCTGATTTGCCGGGAGTATTCTCCCCGAAATGATCTGTCATCACCTGCCTGAAATCCTCCATGGTCATATCATAGTTGGGGGTGAGGCTATGTTTTCCGGGGAAGTTTTCCATATGCAGAGTTCTGGTCGGGAAGGCGAATCTTATGCCAAGTTTTTCGGCCAGTCTTACTATTTCTATCAGTATCTCGTGCCGGGCCTTTAACTCTTTTGGCCAGGTGGGGACTTCAAAAAATATATAGAACATTATTTTCAGTGAAAAGTCTCCCATTTCGTTAAACTCTACAATATAGAAGTCTTTACGTGTATCCGGGTGCTTTTCCACTATTTTCCTCAGCCCTTCAACGAATACTTCTATAAGGTCGGGCGGGGTATCGTAAGTAATGGCTATATGCATGAAGAACCGACGATATACACGCAGCCCGTGATTGTCGATGGTACTGTCTGCCAGATTGCCATTGGGAATATAGGTCAATGAGTTGCGGAATGTCCTGATCCGGGTTGACCTGAAACCCACCTCTTCGACGGTTCCGTCAAGATCACCGCTGGTTATCCAGTGACCAACCGAGAAGGGCCTGTCAATGAATATCATCAGCGATCCGAAGAAGTTTTTCAGTGTGTCCTGGGCGGCAAGGGCCAGGGCAAGGCCACCTATTGAAAGGCCTGCCAGAAGTGCCGTTATGTTTATATCAAGATTCTGTAGGATGAAAAGCCCGCCGATTATAACTACAAAGACCCTCAGAACCTTCCTGATAAGTGGTATTACATGGTTGTCAAGGCTGCTTTCACTTTTCCCGGCGAGTTTCTCAAGATACAGGGAGAACACATCCACAAGCTTGTAAAAGACAAGGGTGGCAAAAAGGGGAAGTATTGCCCTGAATGCGAAGGTGAAATATTTGGCGGTCTCTGCAGGGAGCTGAAGAACCGGAAACACCACCATCACAAAGATGAAGACAACAAAAAGGCTGAGCGGTTTGGCAACCGGCAGAAGATATGGCCTTACCAGTTTGTCGTAACCCATATGGGAAGCACTCTTGTACAGGAGTTTGCTGAAAAGGAAAGTGAGTAGCTTGTGTATCAGAAAGCTGATCAGGATAAGCAGCATTATCCCAATGTGCTGCCACAGGTACAGGCCCAGGAAGGTGTAACTGCCTGCTCCCGGAATAAGGTCGATTAGCAGGTCGGGTCCGAATGGAAATACCTCACGGTGCAGACGGTCAATTTGTCTTATGCTTTCCAGGCTGTATAGCCATCTTTCGCCCCTTTTCTCAAGGTATATCTCCGGCAGGTGGTTTGTAGGTACGTATCTTGCCTCCCCTGTAAGGCTGTCGGTATGGTCAGGGCTGTCTGGCACATCATCTGTTTGAATATAGTATCCTTTCCCGTCAAAGACCTGCTTCAGCCGGGTTGCTGCATCCTCTGCCTCTTCGGGGCTAAGCTCGGGGTGCATGAAGGCCTGGGCTGCTTTTGCAGGTTCATAGCTGCCGGGCTGAAGGAAGTGAAGATGGGTTAGAAGAGTCTTTTTTGGTGTACTGATATCGACACTTATATCCTCGCCGCCGGCTATTCTCCAGTCCTGGCCTTCCGTATCATCCCCTGACCCGTTTGTTTGGGCCTTTGTCGGCGCATTCAGAAACAACATCAGAACGGTCAGTATATAAAATAAGGATGTGGATTTGAAGCTCATTATTGCAGTTGTTGGTTTTTTATAATGGGTACCGAATGCAAATATGCCAAAAATATTCAAAAGGGCATTACAGATTATTACAAGGATAATTTTTTATCTTTGGTTTGCCTGTAAACAGATTGAAAGTGGCAAAAGCAAAGAAGTTTGGTTCGTTCAGCGGAGTATTTACCCCCTCTATACTTGCAATACTGGGGGTTATCATGTATCTGCGTATGCCATGGATCGTCGGCCAGGCTGGCTTATGGGCAACTCTTGGTATCATACTGGTAGCACATATCATCTCAATAAGTACCGGATTGAGCGTTGCATCAGTTGCAACCGACAAACGGGTTGAGACAGGGGGCAGCTACTATATAATTTCCCGCAGCCTGGGCCTGCCAATTGGTGGCACATTGGGTGTTGCTCTCTATATCGGACTGTCGTTCAGTGTCAGTTTGTACCTGCTTGGTTTTGCTGAAACGCTTCTTTCAACTTTCGGCATGGAGTTAAGCCTTGCGAATATACGTCTGGCAGGGGCAGTTATGCTCATTATTGTAGCGGCAATAACTTTTATCAGTACCTCTCTGGCAATAAAGTCACAGTACCTGATCATGGCAGCCATAGTGCTTTCATTGCTGTCGGTTTTTTTTGGCAGCCATGAGCATACGCCAGATGTGCCATTTATGGGTACTGCCGATGGTGCGCTCCCGTGGATAACTCTTTTTGCAATATTCTTCCCGGCGGTCACCGGCTTCCAGGCAGGCGTTTCAATGTCGGGAGACCTGAAGGATCCCAGGAAAAACATTCCAGTCGGGACTATCATGGCAATTCTCGTGGGTTTGCTGGTTTACACCGGGCTGGCCCTGTTCTTTGCCTTTACGGTTGACAGGGAGCTTTTAATAAATGATCAGCAGATCCTGTTTCATATTTCCAGGGTGCCTGCACTGGTAGTTGCCGGAATACTTGCAGCAACACTCTCTTCGGCAATGGTAAGCATACTAGGTGCACCACGTATATTGCAGGCTGTTGCAATGGACAGGATTTTGCCCGGGTTTTTCGCACGTGGTTATGGAGCCTCGAATGAACCACGCAATGCACTATTGTTCACGTTTTTGATTGCCCTGACGGGTATTCTGATCGGAGAACTGAATGTAATTGCCCGTATTGTTACAATATTCTTTATTATCATTTACGGGTTCCTTAACATTACTTATGCAATAGAGAGCTGGGCCGGCAGTGACTTTATGCCATCCTTCAAAATACCCAGAATTGTAAGTATTATCGGTGCCCTTGCCTGTATAGTGGTTATGATACAGCTTGACCTTATTGCCCTGATAGTTGCATCTGTACTTCTGATCGCCCTCTTTCTGCTGTTGAAAAAGAAGGAGCTGACACTGCAAACCGGTGATACATGGACTGGTGTTTGGTCTTCACTGGTAAAGACCGGACTCGCTAAACTTAACCAAAGCAGTAAAAAGACCCGCAACTGGAGGCCAAATGTGATGTTGTTCAGCGGAGGGGAGAAAAGCAGACCCCACCTGATAGATATGGGTAAGGCCCTGGTTGGTAAGTTGGGGGTATTTACAAACTTTGAACTTGCCGAGGAACCTGGCGGTGAAGTATTGTCAGGCATTAAAGGTATGGCCTTCCAGAATAATTTCAGACCTGTGCAAAAGGGAGTGTTTACACGGAGACACTCATGCAGGGATGTGTATGAGGGCATAGATGTAATTTCAAGGGTGTACGGGTTTACCGGTTTCGAGCCAAATACGGTGTTGATGGGGTGGGCAAGGAATACCCGCAATCCGGAAAAGTTTGCAGGACTTGTATCGAGCCTGAAACGACAGGATTACAACTGTGCTTTTTTGAGTTACGATAAAGAGAAGGGGTTCGGGGAGTACAAAAAGATTGATTTCTGGTGGAGTGGATCAGGCAGGGGACTTACGCTTGCACTTCACCTGCTTCGTTTTATCACCTCAAGCCAGAGTTGGCGTACTGCTGCCGTCAGGGTGCTCGTAATAAACAATGACAGCTCCAGGACAGATTCAATTTACAGCCTTATATCACAGATGCTTGAAAATTACAGGATGAAGGCTGATGTAAAAGTGATCAATAACGGGGTGGAGAAATTACCGGCAGAAACAATAACAGGATCAGAATCGCGCCTTTCAGACCTTACACTGATTGAACTTCCTCTATTGCCCGGTAAGGAATCGAGGCCGGATATTGACAAGGCAAATGTGCTGTGTGGCAGTGTTGGTTCTGCACTGCTGATATCCCCCTCGAGCTTTTTTGACTCAGTTGGAATATTGGAAGAGGAAGCAGCTGAAGAAGAAAAGGTTGCAGAGGATACCGGAAGACCGGTTGCAGATATATTCAAAAACCTGGAGGTTCCGTCGCGTGAGATAATTTCCAATGAGGTTTACAATATTGGCCGGACTGCCTCCGGTTTGCTTGAAAAATATTTTGAACAGGGTCTTGAGAGAACACTTAAGCTTGACTCAAAGTTTTATTCCGAACTGCAAAACTTTACCCTAAGGACGTTGGAAAGTCTTGAAAAATCGATTAACCAGAAAGCTTCTGAGAGACCGAAGACATTTTTAAGGATACTGAATGATTTTTCCTTCCACTCACAGAGGCAGGTGCAACTGATGAAAGAGCAGAGGGTTGAAAGCATAGTGAAGATAATTGGTGAGGCCAATACCGATTACCTGGACAGAATCCGTGCAATGCAGAGTATAATACCAGAGAGTCTTCGCATAAAACTGGGGCGGGAAGAACTCAGGATTAACAAAGATGACCACTTCAAGACCAGGTTTTACAAGGCTCATAAACTGTTGCTCGCATTTATCACCCGCAGGCAGGTAACCCATAAGGTGAGGGTTACAACCGCAGCGCGTTTTTTCCTTTATCACAGGCGACTATGGGAGGTTCATCAGCTGATGGCGGAATATACAATCCACTCCTTTTCGGAAGTTGTTGAAATAAGAAAGCTGTTGAACGGGCTGCATGAGCTAATTGAAAAATCCAGTCTGGAAACGGATACCCGCCACAGGGTGCAGCAGAGGATAAGACTTGAAAAAGACCGTTTAGAGGCCAGACTTAAGGTAATGGAAAATGAGAGCAGGAACTTCCATTACAATGCAGGCAGAAGATTATATGAGTCCCTGCATGCCGACCTGCAACAGTTCGGCTACTATCTGGATAGTACAGGAGCCAATATAAGGAGCCGGAAATTTGCACCTTTCTTCAGGAATGATCCCGGGCTTGTAGAGGATATTGAAAGCTTTTCTGTTATCTGGTCAAAAAACATAGGTGCATTTATAAACAAAGCCCTGCTTGATTTTTACGTATTGTCGCTGAAGAGCCGGATACACTCTAAAATCAGGAAATACCAGAATGATTTCCGCACAGCTCTTGAGGTCAATATGATGAGAAAGATTGAGAAGTTCGAGGGTTTTGCATACAAGCTTCCCGGCAAGGAAAGCAAGAAACTTGCCGGTATTGAACGCCTTGATCACGAATCCCTTGTGCCGCCACCGGTACTGGATCTGTACCATGGGTTGTATGCAGAAATAGGTGAGCTGCTGAAAGACATACCGGAAAAAATAGAGATAAGCGGAGAGCGGATTACTGAAAAGATCAAGGAATCAGCTTTTTCAGAAACCCCGAATGTTGTTGTGGGTTTGCGAAAAACAGTTGAATACTACATAGGCACTGAACTAATTGATTTCTCAGTTAAAAAGGCCGGTGAGTCTGAAAGGCAGCTGCATAAGCTGGTGGATTCAATAAAGGACCTGGTTCGCCTTCTCAACTTCAGCCTCGACAATGAAACCAAGGATGACGCAATTGCAGAACAGGCTCAGAAGGAGGAACAGTCAAGGTTAATTATCGCTAACTTCCTTGATAAGCTTAAGGGTGAGAAGAACAAGATCAGTAATATTACCGGCAAGCTCGAAACAGCATTTGACCAGGGCCTTAAAAATGCCTTTGACCCGCTTTCTTCTGCCACAATAAGCAAATCAAGCCTGGTGGTTAAAAGGGCAGCCAGGGATGCTGATCAGAAAGGGTTGTCGGGCAGGCTGCATAAACAGTGGGAGCGGATCAGGGATATCGCCCGTAAGAGTTTTGTCGACCTGCTCTATAGCAAAAGCGAGGGTAAGCTGTGGATAAGTTCGAGGGAGTCAGGGGGTATGACCGGATACAGTTCAAACAGCCGGCTCCTGTCGTTTGTTGAGGCGGTTACTCCCGCAGATAACCTGTTAAAAGATCTTCCTTTTTATTACAGTTCACTTTTCTCAGGCCAGTCAGGTACAGGAGATGACTTCTGGGTTGGCATGAATGAAGAGGAGAGTGTATGCAGGAGGGCCATAGGCAGATTTAAGGCGGGTTTCCCTGGAGCACTGCTTATAACCGGCCTCAGGAGCTCAGGAAAATCGAGTCTTTCAAGAAGGGTTGCCGAACATCACTTTGGCAGGGAAAATACTTACTCCCTGCGTGCTCCAAAGGATTGCTCCGCTGATATTTCCCTTTTTACGGAAAAGTTGCTCGAAACCCTAAATGCCCATAACAGAAACCTTGATGATGTTCTAAGGGCCCTCCCTGCAGGGAAAGCAGTAATTATACAGGACCTCGGTTTATGGTGGGAAAGGCGTCCGGGAGGAGACAGGGTGATCAAGAAATTAATGGATCTGATTGATCATTTCGGGCACAAATGCTTTTTTATAATAAATGTCAACTCACATGCACTTGGGGTAATTGAAAGGCAGACGGGAATCGGCAGATATGCACTTGCCACCGTTCAGTGTGAGGCATTTGATGCAAGGGAGCTGAAGGATATGATCATGCTACGTCACCAGGCCGGAGGAATGAAGTTCAGGTATGATAAAAGGGATGAGGAGAGAATGAGCGAATGGGATTATGCCAGGCTTTTCAACGATCTTTTCGAAATATCATACGGGAATCCAGGTACAGCAACCATATTATGGTTGTCGGCAATAAAAAAGGTGTCAGGAAAGACCCTTATAATGCATAGCCTCAAAATGCCTGACAAAAAAGCATTTGAACTGCTGACTCCCGGTCAGTGGTTTTATTTAAGCCAGTTCATAATACACAGGAGGTTCAACGCCGAATCCCTTTCCAGAATTCTCGATACCCCTGTTACTGAAGTCAGGAATACGATCAGGGGGCTGATGCGAGCCGGTATACTAATTGAGAAGTTTGACGGGATATATGCCATACGCCCGGGTCTTGACCTTTACCTTATTGAACAGCTCAACCATAGAAAGCGATTGTAAAACAACAACATCATGGATATCGTTATATTCATCTTTGCCGGTCTGCTGCTATACTTCCTTTTCCGTATTCTGATGAGGATAAGCAAAACATTTATTGGTAGTAGTTCAATTCGGAAGATTAGCATGGCTTTACTGCCGGCCCTGGAGCTTGTTATATGGGTTGCATATGTGTTCCGGGGGTTGTATATGCTGTTTGGAGGGCGTGTTTATTACGAGTTTGTTGTGGTACTTATGGCTTCCCTGGTAATGGCTGCCATAGCCTGGTTTCTGTTCAGGGACTATCTGTCGGGTGTGCTTCTGAAGGCTGAAAAATCTCTAGAACCTGGCAGGAAACTGAAAACCCCATATGTTGAAGGAAGGATAAAAAAACTTGGCAGCAGGGTGGTTGAAGTAATAAATAATGAGGGAGCACTTGTCAGGGTTCCCTATTCCAGGCTCAGCAGTGAAATATTCGTATTACCTCCAACATCTGAAGATAAGCTTCCGCATTATACCACTGTCACTATATCGAAAGGACAAAATCCCGAAAGGATAAGGGAAGCGGCCCTTGAACAGCTACTTGCAATGCCCTGGGTCACCGAACCGGGGCCTGAGGTTAACATAAGGCAGTCGGAAGAGGGAGAAACTGTTCTAGGTATAACATACTTTACGCATATTAATTCACAGGCGGCAATTGTTGAAGAGAGGCTGAAAAGCTATTTGGAAAAAACATAAATCCTGTATCCGGGATTTCAGTAATAATTATATCAGACAGTCCGGCTTACGGTGAAGTCGATAAGTTGCCTGAGCGACTCCCGGGCAGGCCTGTCAGGCATCTCAAGCAGCATTTCGAGGGCCTGGTCTTTGAATATGTTCATGTGTTGACGCGCGTATTCAACTCCGCCTCCTTCTACAACCATATCCATCAGTTCTCCTACTTTTTCGGTATCCTGGGCGTGATTTTTTACTATATTGATTATCCTCCTCCTGATAGAAAATCCTGATTTATTAAGCAGGTATATCAGTGGCAAAGTCATTTGCCTGTCTTTGATGTCTGAACCGGCAGGCTTGCCTTTTTCACGGTCTGTTTCGAAGTCCAGTATGTCATCTTTTATCTGAAAAGCTATACCGGCCTTTTCTCCTATCAGGTGCATGGCTTTAACATCATCTTCGGATGCGTTCATGGAGGCTGCGCCACATGCCATGCAGCTTGCTATCAGGGAAGCTGTTTTTTTCCTGATGATCTCAAAATAAACTTCTTCATCAACATCCAGGCTTCGGGCCTTCTCGATCTGCATCAGCTCTCCTTCGCTCATTTCCCTGACCGAACTTGCAGTAATTTTTAAAAGGTCAAAATCATTATTCTCAATCGAAAGCAGCAGCCCTCTCGACAGGAGGTAGTCTCCGACAAGTACCGAGATCTTGTTTTTCCACAGTGCATTCAGGGAGAAAAACCCCCTTCTTTCGTTGGAGTCGTCTACAACATCATCATGTATCAGAGTGGCTGTATGAAGCAGCTCAATAAGGGAGGCCGCCCTGTAAGTCTTTTCGTTGATCTCTCCAAACAGGTTTGCCGAAAAAAAGACAAACAGCGGGCGCATCTGCTTACCCTTTCGTTTTACGATATAGCCGGTTATTTTGTCAAGCAGGGGAACCTTGCTTTTCATCGATTTTTTAAAAATGCCCTCAAAGGCATTTATATGATCCTCGATCGGGGCTTTTATTTCATTGAGTTTCATATGCTGACCTATGAATGTTTGCTCTCTGGAAATCGGCTGCTAACAGGCCTTAACTCTATACGTCCCTTAACAATTTCTGATATTTTGTCAATGTCAACCCTTTCCTGCTTCATGGAGTCCCTCTCCCTGATTGTAACCGTGTTGTTATCCAGGGTTTCGTGGTCGATGGTAATGCAGTAGGGTGTGCCTGCTGCATCATGGCGCCTGTACCTGCGGCCTATTGCATCCTTGTCTTCATACTGGCAGTTGAAGTCAAATTTCAGCCTGTCAAAAACCTCCCTCCCCTTCTCAGGCAGTCCGTCTTTTTTAACAAGAGGCAATACTGCAAGCTTTGTGGGTGCAAGTGCTGCGGGTATTTTCATCACTACCCTTTCCGATCCGTCCTCAAGTTTCTCTTCTGTATAGGCATAGCTTACTATGGCAAGGAACAACCTGTCAAGGCCAAGTGAGGTTTCTACCACATATGGCACATAGCTTTCACGTGTTTCAGGGTCGAAGTACTGTAGCTTTTTGCCCGAATATTTCTGATGGGCACTAAGGTCGAAATCTGTCCTGGAATGAACACCTTCAAGTTCCCTGAACCCAAAGGGGAAGTCGAACTCAATATCAACCGCGGCATTTGCATAATGGGCAAGCTTTTCATGTTTGTGTATGCGGAACAGGTTTTCGGGTATGCCCATGGCCATGTGCCAGCGCATGCGTTCTTCCTTCCAGTACTCAAACCACTTTTTTTCATCTCCCGGCCGCACGAAAAACTGCATCTCCATCTGCTCGAACTCCCGCATCCTGAAGATAAATTGCCTTGCAACTATTTCGTTCCGGAAAGCCTTACCTATCTGTGCAATTCCGAATGGCAGTTTTTTCCTTCCTGTTTTCTGTACGTTCAGGTAGTTTACAAATATTCCCTGCGCGGTTTCCGGCCTGAGATATATCTCAGAAGCAGAATCGGCCGATGATCCCATTTTTGTGCTGAACATCAGATTGAACTGCCTGACGTCGGTCCAGTTGCGGGAGCCTGATACAGGGCAAACAATTTCAAGCTCCTCTATCAGTCCCTTGATCTGGTCGAGTTTACCCTCTTCCATTGCCGGGATAAACCGGCTTTTTATCTCTTCGACCTTCTTCTGGTTAGCCTGTACCCTTGGATTAGTGTTCCGGAACATCCCTTCGTCAAAGCTGTCACCAAATCGTTTTGCCGCCTTGCCAACCTCCTTGTTTATTTTCTCTTCCAGCTTCGAGATATGATCTTCGATAAGAACATCAGCCCTGTATCTTTTTTTGGAGTCCTTGTTGTCTATAAGTGGGTCATTGAATGCATCCACATGGCCAGAAGCCTTCCATACGGTGGGATGCATGAATATTGCCGAATCCAGGCCAACTATATTTTCATGGTATTGCACCATTGACCTCCACCAGTAATCCTTTATGTTGTTCTTCAGCTCAGCCCCGTTGTGTCCGTAATCATATACTGCGCTAAGTCCATCATATATTTCACTTGACTGGAAAATGAAACCATACTCCTTGCAATGTGCCGTAATCTTCTTAAACAGGTCATCTCCTTTGATCATACCAGGTTTTATTTATTATCCTTACTTGTTTTTATTAACTATGATTCTGACGCTTTGCGGTATTATATCAAATTCAAAGGGGGAGTTCCCCAGAGACTCACCGTCTGCTTCCAGCAGAAGGGGAGTATCGCAATCAATGATTATCCTTTTCCCCACAAAGGTCTCAACTCTTTTGTGTTTTTTTATGGTACCGTTATATAGTCGGCGCACTCCTGTGAGAACCGACAGCTTTTTCATGTCCTTTATAAGTGTCAGGTCAAAGAGTCCGTCATCAGGCCTTGCATCGGGAGCCTGCTTCATCCCCCCTCCGTTGTACTTTCCTATACCAATGCCAATACTGAATATCTTGCCGGAGTAACTATGCCCGTCGATCCTGACAGTGGTATTGCACGATTTGTATGAGTACAATGATCCGATAAGGTGTTTCAGGTATAGCAAGGGGTTTCCCCTGCCCCTGTACTTGTCGGCATTGGTCTTCTGGGCAACAAGACCGTCGAACCCCAGACCGGCCATGTTAACAAAATATCTCTGGTTCGGCAGATCTGAATTATAGAACCTTACCGTTCCGGCATCCTGAAGCATTGTATGCCCCTCCCTGAGTATTTCGATAGACTTTTCATAATCCATCGGTATATTGTAGGTCCTTATCCAGTCATTACCGGTTCCAACCGAGATCATGCCTATGCTTATCTCTGTGCTTGGCATGATGTCCTGTGAAAAGATACCATTTACTGCTTCATTCATGGTGCCGTCTCCACCGACCGCAATGATTTTCCTGAAACCCTTCTTGATGTTCTCAACCACAAGTTCTATGGCATGCGCGGGTCTTTCAGTAAATACAGCCTGATACTCAAAACCATAATTGTCCAGTAAATGGGAGATCCTTCCCCAGTCACGGCTTACCTTACCGATACCGGCATTCGGGTTTACGACTACCAACCACTCTCTCATTTGGGGTCAGGGCTTTTGGGTTTACAGGAAAACAGGCTGCAAAAATAAGAAAATTATAGCAGTCCTATCGCAATCAGCCCGGACTAAACCAGCTTTCTATCTTTCAGGTATTGTGCGATCTGTACTGCATTGGTCGCAGCCCCCTTGCGAAGGTTATCGGCCACTATCCACATGTCCAGGCCAAAAGCCACCGATGTGTCTTTTCTGATGCGCCCGACAAACACCTCGTCCCTGCCTTCTGCGAACCTGGGCATAGGATAGATGTTGGCCGCAGGGTCGTCCATAACAACAATCCCTTCTGTTTTACTGAGAAGCTGCCTGATCCCATCAACAGAAAAATCGGCGGAAAGTTCAGCGTTTACCGCCTCTGAGTGTCCGCCCGTAACCGGCACCCGGACAACAGTTGCGGTTATCCTGATCTCAGGGTCGTCCAGGATCTTCCTGGTTTCATTTACCAGCTTCATTTCTTCAGCAGTGTAGCCATTTTCTGTAAAGTCCCCTCCGTGAGGCAGGCAGTTCAGGTCTATGGCGTGAGGGTATGCCTTTTCTCCTTCAATTCCTGCCCTTTCATCTTTCAGCTGCCTTACAGCCTTTACCCCGCTACCTGTTACCGATTGATATGTGGATATTACCAGTCGCTTTATTCCATACTTCCTGTGAATGGGTGCTAGGGCCAGAACCATCTGTATTGTACTGCAGTTGGGATTTGCAATAATCCTGGTGCTTTTGCTGATAGTATCTGCATTGATTTCAGGAACCACCAGGGGAACACTCTCATCTGCCCTCCATGCAGAGGAGTTGTCTATTACAAATGTGCCATTCGATGCAAAAGCTCCGGCGTATTTACGCGAAGCAGAGGCTCCTGCTGAGAAGATTGCCACATCAGGCTTTGCCTTTATAGCATCCTCAACCAGACCCAGTCTGTATGATTTACCCATAAATTTCACCTCTTTCCCCTTACTGCGCGGCGAGGCACATGGGATGAACTCCCGCACCGGGAGAGCCCTTTCTTCCATTACCCTCATCATTACCTGGCCTACCATGCCGGTGGCACCAATCAATGCAACTACCATACAAGCTCGTTTTTAAACCAACAGCAAAATTCAGCAAAAATAATGAATCATCATAGATGTGAACGCCCTAAATTTACGTATAAAAAAAGTAAAGATATATGCTAAAATATGTATTTTTTGTTGTGTTTTATTTTCCTGTTGTTGCATTTTCCCAGTTTTATGACGATTTCGGCAATGGTAATTTCACACATGATCCTGCCTGGGTGGGCGATCATGACCTGTTTGTTGTTGAAGAGGGTTTGCTCCGGCTTAATGATGACAAGGCCGGCATTGCTTATCTTTCGACCGAAAGCCGGATAATAGATGAAGCACAGTGGGATCTGTGGTTAAAGATCTCTTTTACCCCTTCCGACAACAACCATCCGAGGATTTACCTTGTAAGTGACCGTCCTGATCTGAGGGGGCCGCTGAACGGCTACTTTATCCAGGTTGGAAGAAGCGGTACGGAAAATAAAAGATTGTTTTTATGCCGTCAGGACGGTGAAAGCATTACCACCCTAATGAGTGGAACTTACAACCTGGCTGAAGGGTCATCCAGCACGATAAGGCTGAGGGTAAGACGGGATAAGGCCGGAAACTGGACGCTCTTTGCAGATGCAGGGCTGGATGGCATTTATATACCCCAGGGCAGTGTTTTTGATAATACCCATACCAATGCAGGGTGGTTCGGGTTATTGTGCAGGTATACAATAAGCAACAGCCGGGGGTTTTATTTTGATGACATCAGGGTGGGGGAGATAATCCCTGATGATCCTCCCGTGGTAGTGAGCGTCAGGGTGGAATCGGCTGCAGTTCTGGATGTGATGTTCAGCGGGCCTGTTTGTGGCGGGTCCGCTGCAAACACAGGAAACTACTCCGTTGACCAGGGAGTGGGGCACCCTTTGTCTGCAGCCTGTGATGATATCCGGCCGCATATGGTACGCCTTTTGTTTGCCGGGCATTTCAGGGAAAATCATTTGTACAGCATTGAGATCAAAGGAGTCAGGGGAGCTGATGGTCAGCTGATGAAGGATTACATGGGACAGTTTGCCCGGTATATACCGCAGCGCTTTGATATTGTTTTCAACGAGCTTATGGTTAACAGCAGCCCGGTAGCGGGCCTTCCGCCCTACGACTGGTTCGAACTGCACAACACCCTGGATATTCCGGTTTACCTTGACGGATGGCAGTTCCAGCATGGATCAGTTTTCAGGGAAATACCTGCGGCGTTTATCCCTGCTGGTGGATTCCTGGTACTTACATCTGAAACAGCGTACAGCTCTTTAAGGGACTACGGCAATGTGTCGGCAATACCGGGACTTCCTCTCAATGCCCTTACTATTGGTGGGAATACACTGGCATTGTGGGACAACAATATGCAGCTTATATCCTTTGTGTCATATTCGGATACCTGGTATGGGGATTATTCAAAGGCAGAAGGAGGCTGGTCGCTCGAGAAGATTGACCCTGATAATTTATGCCAGGGTAAAGCCAACTGGACAGCCTCAAAAGACATAAGCGGGGGCACTCCGGGCAGGGAGAACTCCGTCAGGGCAAAAAATCCGGACAATTCCCTGCCCGGACTGAGGTGGCTCGGATTCAAGGCCCCAGACAGGGTTACACTCTGGTTTTCTGAACCAATGGACGAGGCAACCCTTCTGGACACAGAAAACTATTTTATCGATAAGGGTATAGGCAAGCCGGAGCAGGCCACTGTGCACCTTCCCCACCTGGATAAGGCGGAACTTATTCTTGCAAGCCATCCTGAAAGGGGCAAGGCATATCATCTTGAGGCCGGAGCAGGGCTTTATGACTGCTCAGGCAATCGCCTTTCACCTGTGCAGAAAGTTCTTTCTGTTCCTGAACAAGCCGGGCCGGACGACATTGTTATAAATGAGATACTCTTTAATCCCAATCAGGGTTGTGCACGCTATGTGGAGCTTTACAACCGTTCGGAAAACACTTTCGACCTAAAGGATTATATACTGGCTTCAGCTGATACTGTTGCCGGGGTGCTTACAACTGTAAGGTATCTGAGTGACAGCAGCATTTTGTTCCCTCCAGGATCCTTTGTACTGGTAAGCAATGACACAGCCTCGGTAAGGCGTCATTTCCCGTTCAGTGACCCAACTGTCTTTATAGAAATTGAAAGAATGCCTGCCATGACAAACAATAGTGGGGTGTTGGTGCTGTCAAGCCGGGGTCATTCGGTTATTGATATGCTTGCCTATGATAACAGTATGCACTGGCCAGTATTTTCCGACAATAAAGGAATTGCTCTTGAGCGGCTTAACCCAGACCGGCCTTCCCTGGACCCTTCTTCATGGCACTCTGCTGCATCTACTATTGGTTATGGCAGCCCCGGCCTTCCAAACTCGCAGTTTATAAGCAGTGCTGATAAATCTGGTCAGCGTTTCAGTGTGTCCCCGGCCGTTTTTTTTCCAGATGCCTCCGGTAAAGATGATGTGCTTACAATTGCCTACCGCCTTGAAAAGACGGGATACTCGGCCAATATAAGGATTTTCGCTCCTGACGGAAGGTTAGTCAGGAATCTGTGCAGAGGAAAACTGCTTGCCACCAGCGGTGAATTAAGCTGGGACGGTACAACCGACCGGGGTGAAAAGGCAGCGGTAGGGAGTTATATAATACATGTAGAGATTTATAACCACCTGGGGCAGGTAGAGCAATATAAGCTAAGGGCAGTTCTTGCTGCACGGTTCTGACAGGTCCCGCTCAGATGCTTATCGCCAGGGCCGCCATCCACAGCCTTGCTGCGCCACCGTCAAACAGCGTATTTGCGCATGCCTCAAGGGTAGCTCCGGTGGTTACAACATCATCAACTAGCAGGATATTCCTGCCCTTTACAGCCTTGCTGCAAGTCAGGCCGAATGACCCGGAAACATTCTCCCACCTGGCATAACGGGCTTTTCTTGTCTGGGTTTCTGTGGGTCCTCTCCTTTCAAGAACTCCGTTTAAGCAGCTTGCATTCGTTTTCCCCGATATGCATCCTGCAATTATTTTGCTCTGGTTAAACCCCCTTTTGCGTTCTTTTTCTTTATGCAGTGGCACAGGAACTATAAATTCAATATTCCTGTATAGATTCGACCGTGCAATCGATTCGCCGAGCAGATCACCCAAAAAACACCCCATCCGGATATTTGCACTGTATTTGAATGAATGTATAAGGTTTTGTATTATGCCCCCTTTTTGATAATAAAACAGTGCCACTGAGGTTTCAACAGGCACTCTCCCCCAGAACAGTGCTGTAAAACTGTTCTCCTTTTCATGTTCGAAACCGGTAAATGGAAGCCTTGAGCTGCAATGCAGGCAGATTTGCCTCTCTCCCTGCATAAGAATGTTTTTGCAGGCGCAGCAGAGATCCGGATATAACAGGTCCAGAAAATTTTTCAGAAATGCTACAAACTCGCTTTTTTTCAGAGGCATAAAATCGAATATTTTTGTATAAATTTGCCATTCGAATCGCGTCCGGCGTCTGAGCTCTGTTTTTTGCCGGTGTGAACTTGAAAAATTAGTGAAATAAACATAAAGTAATATCAATATCCGGAGCTGATATCTCATATGGTCGGAATCTTGCCATGGAGTGCAGTTACGACATATTTTGTCAGCAAAGGTTAACCTGTAAAGAAATGGAAACAAAACAGAACAATCTGCCGGAAGATAACCGGAAAAATGAGAAGATCTACCGGATTACGATCATTGTGCTGGGGGTGCTTGTGCTCCTGCTTGCCGTACTCTGGTTCACCAGCCGCCAGTCGCTCAGGGAAATGACCGAGGAAAGGCAAATTGCCGCAGAACTTAACGAAGAACTTCAGTATGAGCTGGATTCTGTGCTCTTTGAATACCATACTGTGAAACTGGAGTACGACAGTATTCTTGCCGATAAAGACAGCATCATTCAGTCAAACGCAGAAGAGATCCAGGATCTTATTGCCCGGCAGGCTGACTATTACCGGATAAGGCGTCAGCTCAACCTTTTGCGTGAGATCACCCAGAATTATGTTCATGAGATAGACAGCCTGTATACAGAGAACAGGGTGCTAAAGGCAGAAAATGTCCAGATGCGCGACGAAATACAGCAGGTGCAGAGAAGGTCTACCCAGCTGACCCAGGATAAGGAGGAGCTTGAATCGAAAGTTGAGGAGGCCGCTACTTTGAGGGCTTACCAGATAGAAACAACCTCATTCCGTATAAGGGGAAGGGACCGTGAGCATGAAACTGACAGGGCTGGCAGGGTTGAGCAGATAAGGGTTTGTTTCCTTATTGGAGAAAACCCCATAACACCTCCCGGTGAGTATAATGCATATATGCGTATAGCTGACCCAGGCGGCAATATCCTTAGGGAAAGTGATGGAATGAGCCATGCATTCGTTTTTCATGGCGACACCCTGCAGTTTTCCGCAAGAGAATCCTTCAATTATGATAACAGGGTGCACAATCAATGTCTTACCTGGCATCGTATTGAAGAGTTTGAATCAGGAGTGTATTCTATATCACTTTATACGGATGAGTTCCGTCTTGGGGAAACTGCTATTGAGTTGCGTTAAACAACCATCAAACGAAAGTTAGCAGATGCAGATCTCCTATAATTGGCTTAAAAATTACGTCAAGTTTGGTTTAAGTCCTGAAGACCTTTCAGTTTTGCTCACTGATTGCGGACTGGAGGTAGAGGCTCTTGAAAAATTTGAATCCATACCCGGAGGGCTCGCAGGTGTTGTGACCGGTAAGATAGTTTCCTGCAGCCCACACCCCAACGCTGACAAATTAAGTCTGGCAGTAGTTGAAACAGGCAAAAAGGATCTGCTGCCAATAGTTTGCGGAGCTCCGAATGTCAAGGAGGGGCAGACCGTGCTTGTTGCTACTGTGGGTTCAAAGTTACATACCCCAAATGGGGTTATGGAGATAAGGAAGGCGAAGATAAGGGGAGAGGTTTCTGAAGGGATGATCTGTGCAGAAGATGAATTGGGACTTGGAGATTCGCATGAGGGTATTATGGTTTTACCCGAAGATACACCCGCAGGCATGCCGGCTTCAGAGTATTTCAAGGTTGAGACCGACTGGGTATATGAGATAGGGCTTACCCCAAACCGTATTGATGCCGCTTCTCATATAGGAGCTGCCAGAGATGTTGCTGCTGTTCTCAACCACCAGAATAAAAAGAAAGCATTCAGGGTTGAGTGGCCGGATGTTTCCTCATTCAGTCCTGCCGGTAATAAATTACCTGTAGAGGTTGATATCCTCGATACTGCCGCCTGCCCCCGTTACAGCAGTCTTACCATCGATGGTGTGAGGGTTGGGGAGTCGCCGGATTGGCTTAAAAACAGGCTTAAGGCGATCGGACTGAAGCCAATAAACAACATTGTAGATATTACCAACTTTGTGCTTCATGAAACAGGCCAGCCGCTTCATGCCTTTGACCTGAATAAAGTGAAGGGTAACAGGGTTGTTGTCAAAAAACCTCCGAAAGGTACACACTTTGAAACCCTTGACGGGGAAAAACTGGAACTTACCGGAGCGGACCTCATGATATGTAATGAGGAAGAAGCAATGTGCATGGCAGGAATCCTGGGTGGAATTAATTCCGGGGTTACCGGGGATACTTCAGGGATCTTCCTTGAAAGCGCCTGCTTTGACGCTGTTAGCATAAGAAAATCGGCCAGGTATCACGGTCTTAATACTGATGCTTCTTTCAGGTTTGAAAGGGGGTCTGATCCGGAGATGACTGTTTTTGCCCTCAAAAGAGCGGCAGAAATGATCAGGGATATTGCAGGGGGTGAAATAAGCTCAGAAATAAGTGACCTGTATCCCGGCAGAAAAGGAAATATTGAAATCGAACTTAGCTATGCCAGGCTCAATATGCTGGCTGGTAAGGATCTCAGCCCTAAGGAGGTCAGGGGAATCCTTGAGGATCTGGACTTCGAAGTTTTAAAGCAGTCAGAAACAGGCTTAATGCTTTCAGTTCCCGGTTACAGGGTTGATGTTACAAGGGATGCAGATGTAATTGAGGAGGTGCTTAGAATATATGGTTACAATAATATTGAAGTGCCTGGCAAAATGCACTCCTCAATTGTAATATCCCCCAAACCTGATAATGAGCAGCTGCAGAATATTATTTCCGACCTTTTCTCCTCCAGGGGGTTCAGTGAGATCATGAACAACTCCCTTACAAAGGCGGTATATTACGAAGCTGATGGTTTTAACCCCGCAAGTTCTGTGATCATACAGAACCCGCTTAGCCAGGATCTCAGCATAATGAGGCAGTCGCTGTTGTTTGGCGGCCTTGAGACCATTGCATACAACCGCAACAGAAAGATACCTGATATGAAGCTGTATGAGTTTGGCAATGTTTACTCAAGGGATGCAGGAATAAGTTCAGAAGACCCCCTTAATGATATTACAGAGAAAAAGGTACTTGCCCTGTTTTTAACCGGAAGGCTGCAACCGGAAAACTGGCGCTCTGAAGAGAAAATGGTTGATTTCTTTGATCTTAAGGAATCTGTAAATACTGTTTTCTCAAGGCTGGGAATTGATCCGCAAACGCTAGAAAATAAGGATTTAACCGGTAGGGATAGCATATATGCATACTCCACAGCGCTGTTTTCGGATAGAAAAAAAATTGCACAACTCGGGCTTGTCTCTGCTGCCGTTTTGAAAAAATTCGGTATCAGGGAGGATGTCTACTACGCAAGTCTTGAGTGGGATAAGATTGTTGGAGCTGCATCCGTAGCCAGGCTGCTATACAATGAAGTTCCCAGATTCCCGGAAGTCAGAAGGGACCTGGCTCTTCTTATGGAAGCCCCGGTAAGCTTTTCAGAAATAGAGGAGATTGCATATAAAACGGAGAAGAGGATCCTTAAGGAGGTTAATCTTTTTGATGTATATCAGGACGAAAAACTTGGGAAAGGCAAGAAGTCATATGCTGTCAGCTTTGTATTCAGGGATGATGAAAGAACACTTACCGATGCAGAGGTTGATAAGGTTATGGAAAAGCTTGTCAGTGCATTTGGATCAATAGGGGCCTATGTTCGCTGATGACCCTGCATCAGTCTGACGGGGGTTTTTCGGTATATGCCCTTATTCTGCGAAGGGGTAGTAAAGATGCCAGTATGCCGATGCAAAACACGGTAACACCTACCAGCAGCAGGTCTGTAAGTTCAACACTGACAGGGTATGCATCTACTATGAAAACACCCTCACCCTGAAGCGATATAAGTCCATACTTCATCTGCAACCAGGAGATAAGGCCACCGGCGGTTATACCAAAAACTGCACCGGCCAGGCTTATCAGCACACCCTCCATCAGGAAAACCTTGCCTATAGTGTTTCTGGCTGCACCCATACTCCTGAGCACAGGTATATCCCTCCTTTTTTCAATAACCAGCATTGTAAGCGATCCGACTATATTAAAAGCTGCAATTACCAGTATGAAGGAGAGTATCAGGAAAATAGCCCATTTTTCTGATCTCATTATCCTGTAAAGGAAATCCTGTTGTTGCAGCCGGTTTCTTACAAGGTATCCGGGTCCGGCGATTTCCTGTATTTGTTCATGTATGACCCGGTAATTGTAAGAGGGATCCGTGCTTACAAAAAGAGAGCTTACCTGGTCTTCATAATCTAGCAGACGGCGCATAAGCCTGACAGGTGCGATCACATATTCCATATCATATTCTGACTGCACTGCAAAAACCCCCCCTGCAAATCCTGCTGATGAGCGGAAAGCCTGCGACGGATGAAGCCCGGCTGTCCGTCCCCTTCGGGGCAGGTATACTTCTATAGGGTTCAGAAGGTCATGTATGCTTGCATTTACCACAAGAGAAACACCCTGACCCAAAACAAGGTAATCCCTTTCGTTATGTGTAAGAAGGAATTCACCCCTGACCAGCATGGTGTCAACACCGGTAACCGCTGCATAATTTTCATCTGCCCCCCGTAGTGTCACCAGGTGTTGTCTGTCCATGTACCTGATAAGACCGGTCTCTTCCAGAACCTCACTGTAATTCAGTACGCCCGGAACAGAGTTTAATTCATCAGCCGGAAAGTCGGACATGGAAAATGTCTTTCCTTCAATGAGGGTGATCTCAAAATCCGGATGAAAAGAGTTAAAAAGCGAAAGTATAAGCTTTTCAAAACCGTTAAATACTGAAAGTACAACCACAAGAGCCATGGCTCCGACGGCAACACCCGTTACCGACACCAAAGTAATTATGTTGATGGCATTGTGAGTCTTTTTGGCAAAGAGATAGCGCCATGCAATGAATAGTGGCAGATTCAGCTTCCTGTTTCGTGGCATCAGTTTCCTCTTTGCTGTTTCCATGCCTTTACCATCAGGCCCGTCCCTGATGTATGGGTCAGCTTAAGATCGGCCAGGTTAAGCAGAAGCACCAGGGGCATGGTTATGATATAATAAAATGGCAGTAGTATAATGAAGGTTTTAGACAGCCTTAGCATCAGCATAGGGTATTTCATGGAAATGTGCCATGCTATGTTGCCGGGCCAGCCATATGTGTATTTTACCTCCATGCTCTCAAAACCTGCATTCCTGAGTTTCTGTTCTATTTCTGCGACGGAATACCCGTTCCTTACGTGCTCTTCGATAAAGGAGGTGTCATTTTTTTCGCTGGTATTACTCCCGCCCTTGTCAGAAGGTGTGCTGATCAATAAGAGGCCTCCCGGCTTTAGAGATCTGTAAAAGTTGGAAAATACCCTGAAGTCCTGCTCAATATGTTCCATTACATCGACCGAAAGAATAAGGTCATAATAATCCGGAATATTATAATTCAGCAGGTCACCTGTAATGAAACGGGCATTTTTAATAGCCTTCTTCCTGAAAAACTCCCCGCTTTCCCTGATCTCCTCCTCCTTGATGTCAACTGCGGTCACCTTCCAGTTAGGGTTTTTCCTGGCCATGTACCATGTATACTGTCCAAGCCCGCTACCGGCATCCAGTACATTCAACTCACCTTTCTTCCTGCTTATCTTTTTAAGGCATGAGTGAATATGCCAGGTACGCAGCAACAGAATATCAAGCAAGCGATAAAAGATATCCTGGGTGAGCGGGCTGCGGCTGAAGAACCTGCCCAGCATCCTTTTTACAGGGTCGTAATGCATGTTCCGGACTTATGCTATTTCAGCAACTTTTCAATATTTTCAATGTAGTCGAGGCTGTCATCTATGTGAAATCTCAGCTCAGGAACCTGCCTTAACTGGTTCTTTACCCTTATGCCCAGCTGCCGGCGTATCTCCTTATTCCTGTTTTCCACCTGTTTTAGTACCTCATTGGCATCCTTGCCGAAAATACTCAGGTAAGTCCGGGCAATTGACAGGTCACTGGTGACATAAACTTTGGTCACAGTAATCATGGCACCAGGGAACCAGTCCCTGCCGGCAAGCTGTAGTATCTCCCCAAGGTCTTTCTGTAATAGCCGGGAAACCCGGTTTTTTCTGTTTGTATCCATAATCTGCAAAGATACAACAAAATGAAGTCCTTTTGGAAGCTACATTTAATTATCGTATTTTTAATGATTCACTCAAACCAAAGCATTATACCCATGAAAACCCCGCCTTTTTCCTACCAGGATCCATTTCCACTGTCAGCAGACAAGACAGACTACTATCTCCTTACACGTGAGCATGTGTCAACAGACAGCTTTGACGGGAGGCCTGTTTTGAGGGTGTCGCCCGAAGGGCTTACCAAACTTGCAGAAACAGCACTGAAGGATGTTTCCTTTATGCTCAGGACAGAACATATTATGCAGATGGCTGAAATACTGCAGGATGATCAGGCCAGTGAAAACGATAAGTATGTTGCGCTTACAATGTTGCGTAATGCTGAAATATCTGCCAGGGGACAGCTCCCGTTTTGCCAGGACACAGGCACTGCTTCAATTTTTGCCAAAAAGGGCCAGCAGGTCTGGACAGGAGGAGGGGATGCAGAAGCACTCTCCAAAGGTGTATATAATGTATATACCCGTGAAAACCTGAGGTACTCCCAGACCATTCCCCTTGACATGTACAACGAGAAGAACTCCGGCACGAACCTTCCGGCTCAGATCGACATAATGGCTTCCTCCGGGGGAGAATATGAATTCCTCTTCGTGGCAAAGGGTGGGGGATCTGCAAATAAAACCGCACTTTTTCAACAGACAAAGGCACTCCTTAACCCGCAAAAACTTGAGGCCTTCCTGGTTGACAAGCTTAAAACGCTGGGCACGGCTGCCTGCCCTCCCTATCATGTTGCTTTCGTTATAGGAGGGACATCTGCAGAAGCTACCCTGAAAACCGTTAAACTGGCAACAGCAAAATACCTTGACACTCTTCCCGACAGTGGTAATGAAGGCGGACAGGCATTCCGGGACCTGGAGATGGAGCGCAGGGTGCTGGAAGCTGCCTATAAACTTGGTATAGGAGCACAGTTCGGAGGCAAGTATTTTGCACTTGATATAAGGGTAATACGTCTTCCGAGGCACGGTGCATCATGCCCGGTGGGTATGGGTGTATCATGTGCAGCCGACAGGAATATAAAAGCCAGAATAAACAGGGATGGTATCTGGATAGAAAAACTGGAAAAAGACCCTGGGCGCTTCATCCCGGAAGAGTACAGAGACAGGGATGATACCGCGGGTGCTGTTGAAATAGACCTTAACAAACCTATGAAGGAAATACTTGCGGAACTCAGTGAACATCCTGTAGGGACGCGCCTTTCGCTTAACGGTACCATAATAGTTGGCAGAGACATTGCACATGCCAGGCTAAAGGAGAGGCTGGAATCAGGAGAAGGACTCCCCGCTTATATAAAAGACCATCCGATCTATTATGCTGGTCCGGCAAAGACTCCTGAGGGAATGCCTTCCGGATCTTTCGGGCCCACCACCGCGGGCAGAATGGACTCATATGTTGACCTTTTTCAGGAAAACGGGGGAAGTATGGTAATGATAGCCAAGGGCAACAGGAGTCAGAGTGTAACCGATGCCTGCAAAAAGCATGGTGGATTCTATCTTGGAAGTATAGGCGGCCCTGCTGCCATCCTTGCACAGGAAAACATCCGCGAGGTCGAGCTTTTGGAATATCCCGAACTTGGCATGGAAGCCATATACAGGATAAGGGTGGAAAACTTTCCGGCCTTCATACTTGTTGATGATAAAGGGAATGATTTTTACAGTGCGGGCTGATCGTATGCCCTGCAATAAATAAACCTTTATTATCATGTACAGAACGGAGTATGATACCCTTGGCCCCGTGGAGGTTGTGGCCGACAGATACTGGGGCCCGCAAACTCAGAGGGCTTATAGTAATTTCCGGATAGGAAAGGAAATGATCCCTGCTGAGATAATTCATGCATACGCCATCCTGAAAAAAGCAGCGGCCCTGGAAAACAATGCCGGGGGAAGGCTTGCTGATGATCTGTTAAAACCCCTGGTGCAGGCATGTGAAGAAGTTGCTTCTGGTATGCTCGACGATCACTTTCCCCTGAAGGTGTGGCAGTCGGGCAGCGGTACGCAGACCAATATGAATGTAAATGAGGTAATTGCAAACAGGGCCCATGTAATTATGGGCGGAAAGCTTACCGACAGACCAAAAAAGATTCATCCCAATGACCATGTCAATATGTCGCAGTCGACCAATGATACATTTCCGGCTGCAATGCATATTGCGGTCTACAGGATCATAAGCGAAAAGACCATCCCGGCACTGGAAAGTCTGCGCATCAGCCTTGAAAAAAAGAGCCGGGAGTTCAGCGGGGTCGTAAAAGCGGGTCGTACACATATGATGGATGCAACCCCGCTGACTGCGGGTCAGGAATTTTCAGCTTTTGTCGCACAGATAGGCAATGCTGCCGATAACCTGAAAAACAGCCTGAACCGAATAGCTGAGCTTGCAATGGGCGGTACGGCAGTCGGCACCGGCCTCAATGCACCTGAAGGGTTTGATACGGCTGTTGCCAAACGGATATCAGAACTAACCGGACTTCCCTTCAAAACGGCCTTTAATAAATTTGAGGCCATAGCCGCACATGATGCCATTGTGCAAACAAGTGGGGCTCTAAAGATGGTTTCGGTAAGCCTTATGAAACTGGCCAACGATATCCGCCTTCTTGCGTCCGGCCCCAGGAGTGGTATAGGTGAACTTATCCTGCCTGCAAACGAACCCGGAAGTTCAATAATGCCGGGAAAGGTAAATCCTACACAGGCCGAGATGTTAAGCATGGTTGCTGCCCAGGTTACAGGTAATGACAGTACAATAACCACAGGCGGAATGGGTGGCAGTTTGCAGCTTAATGTCTATAAGCCATTACTCGCTTATAATGTGATACAGTCAGCTAACCTGATTGCTGATGCATCCATTAGTTTTGCCGAAAAATGTGTCAGCGGTATAAGGATAAACAAAGAACAGGTAAAAAAGCAACTTGAAAATTCCCTTATGCTGGTGACGGCTCTTAACCCTCATATCGGTTATGACAATGCTGCCAGGATCGCGCAACATGCATGGCAAAAGGGGCTGACCCTGAGGGAAGCTTCTCTGGAGCTTAAAATTGTAAGTGAGGATGATTTTGATAAGTGGGTTGACCCTGAAAAGATGGTATAAAAAAGGGGCAGTATCCACTGCCCCTTTTTAGCCGGGTATTTAATAATGCCAGAGATCGAGTTCGAAGTTTCTTATTTCCTCCCTGATCCTTTGTGCCTCCAGTAACCTTTCACGCGGATCATCGATATATTCCCTTATTGCCCTGTTATCGGGCCTTTCTTCACGGTAGATGGTTGCATCAAAGAAACGGCGCAGAAAGAGGTCGTCAAATGATTCAACCTGTTTGTCATTACGCCTGTTCATAACCGGAGCATTTGCAAGTGCTGACCGTGCCTCTTCAAATGGGATCCAGAAGAGGGGGTCGGCAATATCAGTATACTCTCCGGTTGCTTCGTCCCTTACGAGCCTTGCAGGAGACAGGCCTATTATGCGTACGTCCAGAACGCCCCTTCTTTTATCAACGAACCACTCTTCCTTGATACGGAATAGCAGTACATCTGTGGGTCTGAAGGGAATAACTTCTTCAACCTCCTGCCCTTCAATGATTATAACCTCCGTCCTCGAAAGCATCTCATCAAACAGTACATTAGGATCCAGTGGGTCTCTCATGAAGCTGTCATCATCCACATCATATGCCCTGATCTCTCCTGAGCGGATAGCATCCTCCAGTACCTGCATAAGGCTGCGGTAGTCTCCGGATGGCCTTTCAGGGAAATAGAGCGGCTGATTTATAGTCTTGCGCACATCTATTGACTGCCATAACCTTTTTGACCAAAGGATGTCTGCCTCCCGAACAGTTGCAAGCTGTGCGGGTTCCCTCTCCCTTACAGACATGGGTTCATAAAAACCGTTAGTCGGCCTTTCTTCCTGTGCATCAACATGCAGTGAGGCTATAAGGCAAAAAACAGCAAAAAGCATTATTGATCTAAGCATTGGTGATCCTCCTGTCTGTTTTATAATTAGTTTATATTAAACGATAAATCTCCCAGAAGCCTGGTTTCCCCACCCGGGCCTACGGCCCTTATTGTCCTGAAGTACACAAGCTGGTTTGGTCTTGCATCGTTAAGGAACCTTACCATATCCGCTGTGAGTTCACTGCCGTTGGTCTGGCGTGCCATTCTCTGCTCACCTGCCACGAATGTTATCATCTCGAAAGATTCAACCTCCCACTCAACTCCTGCAAAGAGGAAGTCCTCTCCCATGGATGCATCAATCCGGCCTGCCCTGAGTAATAGTTGCCTGTCGACCCTGCCTCCTTCATAGCCGGCAATCCTGGCCTCCGGCCTTGGAAGCGGAAGTACCCTGAAAACCATTTCATCAAGGCGTTCCAGCTGCCCTTCTACAATTGCATTAACCGCGATTGTAACGCTCTGGCGCGGGACTTCAGTTTCAACAATATAGCCTCCGTCAGCCTGCCTTGCGATGTTTGCGCTTCCCGAAGAGATCTCCGGCCTCAGGTTGCCTGATGGAATTCCCGGAGCCGATATGGATACAGGGTTGGCAATATTTGTATAGAAGACGTTCATATTTGTAGCCGAAACGGTCGCACTCGGCCTCTGTATTGTATATTGTGTGCTGAAAGGATGGGACTGCCTTACACCGGCCGGAGAAATAACGGTTATCTCTCCACTTATTGTATGTGTTCCCGGAGATGTGGCTGGTATTCTTATCCTGCCTGTACCTTCAGAAACCGGTATGCGTCCAATGCCCTGGACTGTAATTTCCGGATCCTGTCGGGTGTCAATTGCCGCCACAAAAACGTCCGCCTCATAAACACCACCTGTCATAACAATTTCGCTATTGGGAACTACCCTGGCTGTAACCTCATCAAAACGGAACTGGCCCGCCGTTATAAGATCGAACAGCATATTAACTGCGTCAAACTGGGCGTTTCTTATTTCAGTTATAATACGGTTCAGGTTTGTTGCAACTGCCACAGATATTACCCTGTCGAAGGTAAGCTGCTGCCAGTTTACCCTCCTGTCCTGAACATAGAAAGGGCCATCAACGTCAAGAGCCACTTGAATAGACTGGTCGTGACCTGTGAGTATGCTGTCTATCTCATTCTTGAAGTTGTTTATCTTCTCCCTTAGTGTGTAAGCCCTTGTACCCGGGCCACCTTCCCTGTCTCCCCCATCAAGGCTGTTCTCAACAAGCCAGTAACGGGATGAGATGCTGTAATTGTCTTTTCTCCGTGAATCAATAAGGTCTAGTGTATCCGCCTCTTCGAAAGAAATACCATTAATAAGGGCAATCATCTGGGTTCGGTGGTGCCGGATGAAATTTACCAGTGAGTCGGCAAGTTCGCCTATATATATCGCCTCATCGTGGAAGGGATAAACGTGTTCTTCAGAGAAATTAAGCCTTTGTTCCTCAAAATCATAATATACCATATCAACCTTGGCCTCGAAGTTCCTGTTGGTCTCCTCAATACTCCTGTTGATAAGGGGGAAGGAGTCAAGCACCTCCACCGATACGTTCAACGCCATCAGAGCAAGGAAGATCAGGTACATCAGGCCGATCAGCTTTTGTCTCGGGGTTTGTTTTGCACCTGCCATAATATGTCTTTAGTGTCGTGTTTTTCTTTTTGGCTAAAAATAAAAACTTACCTGTTAATATTGAAGTTCATTGCCGAAAGCATATTTCCGTAAACACTGTTCAGAGCCTTAATATTTTCGGTAAGCTGCTCCATCTGTGTTTTGTAATGCTTAGCACTATCGGCCGAACTGTTAAGTTCCTGAATTACTCCACCAATACTCTCCTGATATTTTTTAGTTGATTCTGCCTGATTGTTGGCTGCCTGCATCTGGAGTTCATATGCCGTATTAAGGGCAGAAAGGTTTCTGGTAAGGTTCTCTGATGCCTGTGCGCCGTCCTTGGCTTTAATGGCAGACTCCTTGTATGAGTCACTCATTTGGTTCAGAGAGCTCACAACATTCTTAAGGTTGGAGTTATATTCTTCTGACAGGCTCAGGTCATGCTTCAGATACTCTGCCTTGTTCTTATATGACTGGCTGAGTTCAAGCACTGACTTGGAGGCTGTTTCCATATTCTGAATATACTGGTTGGTGGCAATGGCTGCATTCGAAAGATCGGCCAGCCTGGCGGCATTATCACTCAGGTTGCGCAACCCACGGCCCAGGTTATTGATCAGCTCAGGACCAATATCTGCTTCTTCCATGAGTTTGTCGAGATTTGAAGACAGAGTTATGTTCTGGGTTCCTGCTGCCTGTACCTGCCCCTGCTGCCTTACTCCGCCTTCCATGCCTGCCAGCTCCGGATATACCAGGCTCCAGTCGGGATCCTCGGGCTGTTGCTCAAATGCTGAGAAAAAGAATACTACAGCTTCAACTCCCATCCCGATAACCAGTGCGTAATCGGCAAATGGCCAGTGCATTATCTTGAACAGTGCACCTATAATAACCAGGGAGGCTCCCCATCCGTAAAGCCTGGACATGAAAGTCCTCCATCCTCTTGATTTTGCAAATTTCATTTGTGGCTGATTTTATTGATTAAAAATTTAATATACATTAGAAGCTCCCGGTCCGTCATCCCTGTCGCGTCCTGGGTATGTCTGGACGCTTCTGAACCCAATATATGAGGTGGCAGTATCCTGGTATTCATAGGATCTGGTACTTACCTGAAGCATATAACCGATATCTTTCCAGGATCCGCCCCTGACAACTTTCCTGCTTAATGATGGAGGATCATTTTCCGGGTCGAACTCATACTGGTAGTCAGGGCTGAGGTCGTGTCCGAAATAATAGAATGACTCATCATACGCATTCCTGGTCCACTCCGAAACATTACCGGCCATGTCATAGAGCCCGTAATCATTTGGCGGGTAGTGACCCACAATCACCGTGTAAAGCCCGCCGTCGTCAGTATAGTTACCCCTTAGGGGCTTAAAGTTAGCAAGGAAGCAGCCTTCTGAATTGCGCAGGTATGGACCTCCCCACGGGTACGGACTGAGATCCCTGCCCCCCCTTGCAGCATATTCCCACTGGGCTTCCGACGGAAGCTCGAAGTCCATGGCAAATGGTCTGCCGCGTGAGGCCAGGTAGCTGTTAAGGTATTGTGTCCTCCAGACGTTGAAGGCCCTGGCCTGCTCCCAGTTTACACCAACAACGGGATAGTGGTCAAAAGAAGGGTGCCAGAAATACTGTTTTGCCATGGGTTCATTGTAGGAGTAAGTGAAGTCACTTAACCATACAAGTGTGTCGGGATATATATGTGTTTCGTGCTGCTGAACAAGGTCTGCCCTGTTCATGTTGCGGCGTTCGACAGGGTTGTATTCTGCTGCCCTGCGAAGGTCTATTGTGTAATACCTGTAAATCAGCCTTCTGGTGTCGATCTCTCTGCGGCGGAAGAAGCGCTCATGCTCCGGAAGGAAAAGTTCCGCAAGGATATCCCTCTCTTCTTCACCATCCCAGCGTATCCTTGGACGCCAGTTAAGTACAGGGGGGTCAAGCGGCATACCGTACTCATCCTCAAAGAAAGCAAATTCATCATCAAAATCGGCCAACAGGCTACGTGCCAGAGAATCCCTGACCCAATATACGAACTGCCGGTACTGGTTGTTGGTAACCTCGGTTTCGTCCATATAGAAAGCCGGCACCGATACTGTCCAGGAGCGGGCATTCTGTGAGTATGCAATATCCTGGTCTGAAGGACCCATCGTAAAGCTGCCCATGGGGATGAACACCATTCCGGGCGGATCGGGATAAACTGCGTCCGGCCTGTTCTGTACACCAACCACATAACCCCGGTCTCCCCGGCCAATACCACAACCTGCAAGCAAAACCGCAGCAAGTACAAATAATACAACTCGTTTCATATGTTAGAATTTACTTATGCCTTAAATAAGTTTGGCAAAGTTACAAAAATCTGATATTTCTCTGAACCTCCTGTATCCTGTCGAGCCCAAGGTCGAAACAATACTGCAGCATTATCTCATGCGTGCCGTAGCTTCGCCCCATTGAGCCCATAGGGGAGGTTGTTATATCGTATGAATAACCCACGCTGATCTGGTCAAGCTTTACCCCAAGCAATACTGCAACTGCATCCTGGGGTCTATATGTAACGCCACCCCAAAAACGGTTATTGTATGTTACCATTGTGTTAAGGTCAAACTGCACTGAGTTCAGGTCAGTCTTGACCAAAATGGAAGGGCTTAGTACGTAACTTGCATTGCCGGGCAGCGATAGGTTATAACCACCGCTTGCGTATACATGCCTTTGCAGGCTGAAGTCGCTGTCAGCCAGCCCTCCGCCTGCCTGCCGCACCTGGGTCATTGATATCCCACCCCATGCTTCGTCGTCGAGCAAATAAAAGGCTCCTATGGAAAAATCCATAAAAATTGCATTCTCTTCCCCGCCTATCAATACCGGATCGCCCGGATCAAGGGGCCTTAGGGAGGCAAAGTCTATCCTTTTGTCAAGAAAGCCCGCCTGCAGGCCAATTCCAAGCCTTCCCACACTCATATCCATATGGTATGAATATGAAAAACCTACGCCGACATTGGTTTCAGGCCCAAGCTGATCCTGCATGAAGCTAAGGGCCAGACCTCCCCTTATCAGGCCTACAGGTGCATCGACATTAAGACTGTATGTCTCGGGGTTAAGACGGTTGCCTTCCTCGTCTCTGAAACCAACCCATTGCTGCCTTGCAATTCCGGTTGCACAAATAGCATTGCGCAGCCCAGCAAGACCGGGGTTTATACCCATATTGTTGAATGAGTTATGTGTAAACTGAGCCTGTTGCTGCGGGAATACCTTTCCGCAACAGAACGAAATAATTATCATCAAGAGAAGAATTCCTCTGAACATATATAACTCTTTTCGTTTCAGACCCTTTTGATTAACGTACAAATCAACAAATTATTGATAACTAAAAATAATTAGTCAAAAATACTAATATTTTTCCGGCAACTATCTATACGAACTTCTGGTATACCTGCCACCACTTTTCGGGTATTTCGTTGCGGCAGGCTTCTTCATAATCCCTGTAAGAACAGGGAACCAGAAGCTGCCTGTTGTATTTTCTCTGCATATTTGTCGGACATGGTACCTCCATCCACCATCTGTCGCTTTTTTTGCTCTTGTAAAAGTTTATCTTGTTCTGGAAATCCCTGATCGATACCACATATTTTATGAAATCGCCCGACTCCCTGATGCCTTTGTCAGGGAAGTCATTTTTGCGGTGGTAAAAGCCGTCAATGAAATACCATATCATCTGGGCCATAAGATGGGCTGTCTGCTCTCCCTTGTCGAATGCGGGGTTAAGTTCATAGAAGCCAATAGAACTAAGTTTGTCGCTTAGCCCTGCATAACGGGCTATCTGGCAGGCCTCCTCACCGTAAAGTCCGTTTGGAGAAGCATACGCATTGCCTGGTGCATCAGACTGCCTTATGCTGGATACATCGAAGCTGAGCATGTCAGCATTCCTGACAACGGGCTCAACCTCTTCCATATTGTTTCTGACGACCCCCAGCCGGTAAGTGTCGAAATAAAGCTTCTCCATTAACTCTATCGCATCCTGGTCAACAAAGTATGTCTGATAGCCTATATTGGTGTAATTGAAAAGGTAGTTTGGCTTCCTGGTCAGTATAGAGCTCAAATAGTTCCTGTTTCCGAGCTTCTCCTCTTTCTTTATCCCTATATCAAAGCATGAATCAACCGACACCATACTTATTATCTGGCCGAGCGACTCATATGCCAGGTAGTTGGCATAGGTTATGTCCTGACTGCCCCCGATAATCAGCGGAAGAGTCTTTTTTTCAAGCAATTCGGCAACAACTGTCTTTATGGCAAAGTAGGTGTCTTCTATACTGTCTCCTGCACGGATGTTGCCAAGGTCAGCTATCTTTGAGCTGAATGGGCCCTGATAGAGGCGGTAAAGATATTTCCTGACATAATCGGGAGCAATTGAGCATCCTTCATTGCCTGGAGAATTGCGGTCTTCCATAACCCCAATGATGGCTATGTCAGTATCACCCGGCTCGGGAAACCCCCCACCTGTTTTATACGCATTTACAGACCTTCCGAAAACTAATGGATGGAAGCCTGATGTCTCAAATATTTTACCGGTGTCGAGCGGTTCAAAAAGGTCAGCAATATTCATCTGGCCGTAAAAATCCGTTTATTTGCCTTTTCTGGCTGATGTTTTTTTCCTTGTTTTACGGATTTTTTTGCCTGAGGTTCCAGCTTCAATGATCTTTTTGACCTCCTCAAGCGTAAAGTCCTCTGGCTCTTTGTCTTTCGGAAGCTTGTAATTCTTTTTGCCGGCTGAGATATATGGGCCATACTGACCCTTCATTATCCTGATGCCGGGTTCTTCTATAAACTCCTTTATTATCCGCCTGCGCAACTCCTCTCTTTTTTCCTCAATGATCCCGATTGCCTTTTCAGCAGAGATGGTGAGCGGATCTTCATCACTCGGTATTGAATAGAACTGGCCGTTGTGTCTGATATAAGGGCCGTAACGACCTACAGCAACGACGACCTCCAGGCCTTCATATTCGCCGGCTTTCCGGGGCAGTTTGAATAGCTCAAGCGCCTCTTCCAGGCTAATGCTGTCGAGGCTCTGATCTTTTCGGAGGCTTGCAAAGAGTGGTTTTTCCTCCTCTTCGGCATCTCCTATCTGTATCATTGAACCGAAACGGCCTATCCTTGCATAAACATTTCTGCCGCTTTTCGGATCCTTGCCAAGCAGCCTCTGGCCTTTCTGTTTCTCTGATGTTTTAAGGGTGTCTTCTATCTGTTTGTGGAACGGCCAGTAAAAGTCATCTATAACACTCTTCCACTGCTTCCTTCCCTCGGCCACCTCATCAAACTCCCTTTCGACCCTGGCCGTGAAATTATAGTCCATAATTTCGGTAAAGTATTGCATAAGGAAGTTATTTACAACTATACCGATATCTGTAGGAAATAATTTGTTCTTTTCCGCACCGCTTACCTCAGTCCTGTCCGAATCCGAAACCTTGCCGTTTTTAAGGCTGAGCTCATTGTACTTCCGCTCTGAACCCTCGCGACTTTCCTTTATTACATAGGTACGCTTCTGAATAGTGCTGATGGTGGGTGCATAGGTTGAAGGTCGTCCAATGCCAAGCTCCTCAAGTTTTTTAACCAGGCTGGCTTCGGTATATCTTGGAGGGTGTTTTGTAAAACGCTGAACTGCATTTATCTCCTTCATATTGAGATCCTGTCCCTTCTTTACCGGTGGAAGTATCCCTGAAGGACCATCTTCTTCCTCATCGTCGGTAGATTCGAGATATACCTTCAGAAAACCATCAAACTTCAGAACCTCGCCATTTGCAATGAATTTTTTATCTGTGTTCGAAAGATCAATAGTGATGGTTGTTTTCTCCAGCTGAGCGTCGCTCATTTGGGAGGCGAGCGTCCTCTTCCATATAAGCTCGTATAATTTCTGTTCGGATGTGTTGGAGCTGACCCTTGTAGCGCTCATGAATGTTGGCCTGATAGCCTCATGGGCCTCCTGTGCCCCCTTGCTCTTGGTTGTGTACTTGCGGAGTTTTACATAATCTGCCCCGTAGTTTTTTTCAATCTCCTCCTTTGCCATTGCTATCGCTGAACCAGAAAGGTTGTATGAGTCGGTACGCATATAGGTTATCTTCCCTGACTCATAGAGTTTTTGTGCCAGCAGCATTGTGCGCGAAACAGAAAACCCAAGTTTCCGCGCTGCTTCCTGTTGCAGCGTTGATGTTGTAAATGGTGGTGCGGGTGATTTCCTGGCAGGCCTTGTCTCAACATTACCAATGGTGAATCTGGCATCACTGCATTTGTTGAGGAAAGAAAGTGCCTCTTCCTTCCTGCTGAATCGTTCAGGGAGCTCAGCCCTGATACTTGCCTTTTTTCCATCATATGCCACATCAAAAATGCCAATAACACGGTAGGCACCCGAGGGCCTGAACCCCTGTATCTCCTTCTCCCTCTCTACGATAAGCCGCACAGCGACCGACTGGACCCGTCCGGCTGAAAGTGCAGGCTTTACTTTTTTCCACAAAAGGGGCGAGAGCTCGAAGCCAACCAGCCTGTCAAGCACCCGCCTTGCCTGCTGGGCCATTACCAGGTTAAAGTTTATGTCGCGGGGGCTTTTAATGGCCTTTGTGATAGCGGTTTTAGTTATTTCATGGAATACAATTCGTTTGCAGGAAGCCTCTTTCAGTCCGAGGCTTTCTGCCAGGTGCCAGGAAATCGCTTCTCCCTCACGGTCTTCATCAGTGGCGAGCCATACCGTATCTGCCTGCTTTGCGAGCTTTTTCAGGTCACTTACAACGGTTTTCTTGTCTTTGGGGATCTCATATTCAGGCGTAAAATCCTTGTCGATATTTACGCCCAGGGTGTTTGTCGGGAGGTCCCTGACATGACCAAAGCTCGACTTAACGGTGTAATCCTTGCCGAGAAACCCCTCAATTGTCTTTGCTTTCGCTGGCGACTCGACTATAACCAGGTTCTTTGCCATAAGCATATTTTTTGGAAGGGCAAAAGTAACAAATTATTAACTAACCTTGTTCATCCCTGCCTTTTTATCCATAAAGGGCTTTATTGACGAAATGAACGTCACTGTTTAATCTTGCATTTTTGATTAATTTTGCACCCAGAAACCCACATATAACTGCAGATCAAAAAGTGAACAAAAAACTATATATAGAAACATATGGATGTCAGATGAACTTTTCTGACAGCGAGATAGTGGCGTCGGTTATGACATCCCAGGGTTTTGATATAACTGAAAAGCAGGAAGAGGCTGACATTATTTTCATAAATACCTGCTCTATCAGGGAACATGCCGAGAACCGGGTGATAAACCGCTTAAGGGAGCTTCAGCATCTTCGCAAAAATAAACCAGGGCTTAAACTGGGGGTGCTCGGATGTATGGCTGAGCGTATGAAGGCCTCGTTGCTTGAGGATGAAGAGCTTGGAATGCGTATTGATATGGTTGCCGGACCTGATGCATACCGGCAGTTGCCGGGTTTGCTTGACGATATAGAGGGCGGGCAGCAGGCCATTAACGTAATGCTTTTGGCCGATGAAACATATGCCGACATCAGCCCGGTCCGTTATGCAGCCGGAGGGGTATCGGCATTTGTTTCAATAATGAGGGGCTGTGAAAACTACTGTGCATATTGTGTTGTACCATACACAAGGGGAAAGGAGAGAAGCAGGGAGCCGGGCTCAATAATTGATGAGTTAAGGCAGCTTGCAGAGGCAGGCTACAGGGAAGTGACCCTGCTTGGCCAGAATGTAAACTCTTACAAGTGGAGGGACAATGGTTCAGGCAATTTGGTTGGCTTCAGCGATCTGATCTCCATGGCAGCAGAAGTTGATCCCGGGATCAGGATAAGGTTCGCTACCTCCCATCCAAGGGATATTTCAGAAGAACTGCTGCACAAAATGGCAGAATATCCCAATATCTGCAGGGCAATACACCTTCCGGTGCAGTCGGGCAGTAACGCGATCCTGAAAAAAATGAACAGAAAATATACAAGGGAGTCATATCTGAAAAAGATTGAGGCAATTAAAAGAATACTGCCGGGATGTGCCATATCTACCGATATTATTGCGGGGTTCTGCAGCGAAACCGAAATGGATCACAAACAGACCATTTCCCTTATGGAAGAGGCAGGCTTCGATTTTTCATTTATGTTCAAATATTCTGAAAGACCCGGCACGGCAGCTGCGAAAAAATTCAGGGATGATGTGCCGGAGCATGAAAAGACCAGAAGGCTTAATGAAATTATTCAGAAACAACAGGAGATCTCACTTGCAAGTAACAAGAAGGATATTGGGAAAACTTTTGAGGTTCTTGTTGAGGGCAGCTCCAGGCGGTCAAAGGATAATTCAATGGGCCGGACTTCACAAAACAAGGTTGTGGTATTCCCGTCCGTCAACTTCAGCACAGGGGAGTATGTTAAGGTACGAATAGATTCATGTACTTCGGCAACCCTTAAGGGCAAGGTGGTCTGACTTTAGCTCAGTCCTTATTAAAACCTTTTTTTTTAAGAAGAGCTTCTGCAATTACAAGGTCGGTATCCGTGCTGATTTTAATATTTAAACATTCTCCGTCAACCAGGAAAAGCCTTTCTCCTTCAGGTTCGACTACTGTAGCATCGTCAGTGAACTCCTCCCTGAAACTCTTTTTGTATGAACGTATAAGAATTTCAGCCCTGAAACACTGTGGTGTCTGAACTAACCTGACCCTGTTGCGGGGAAGAGGGCTGCTCATCGCCTGATCAATAAGGCGCACTGACTCCCTGACCGGCACAACAGGGATTGCGCTTCCGAACTTTTCGGCAAAATGGAACACCCTGGACACAAGCCCGGGTGTCAGCAGCGGCCTGACACCATCATGTACCGCCACAAGCCCTTCAGCTGGTATGGTTTTTAGTGCATTCTTTACTGAGTGGAAACGTGTGGGCCCTCCTGCAACTACCTTGTGCCGGATGCTGAAAGCATGTTCAAGGCAAAGCCTTTCCCAGAAGCTAATATGTTTTTCGGGCAGTACCAGGATAAACTGTATATCGGACGAATAACGAAGAAAAGGCTCAAATGTGTGCATCAACACCGGTTTGTTGTACACCTCGATGAACTGTTTGGGAAGGATTGAGCCAAGACGGCTTCCCTTGCCTCCGGCAACGATTATCACATGCTTTTGCATGGTAAAAATTTAATCAAGGATCAGCATTGCATCTCCGTATGTGAAGAATTTGTACTTCTCCTTGATCGCTGTTTTGTATGCTTTCATAAGCAGATCAAAGCCTGCATAGGCCGAAACCATCATCATCAGTGTGGATTGCGGCAGATGGAAGTTGGATACCATCGCATTTGCCACACTGAATTTATACGGGGGATAGATGAATTTATTTGTCCATCCCTCATATGGTTTAAGTTGTCCGGAAATCGATACTGATGACTCAATGGATCTCATTGTTGTAGTTCCGACTGCACATACCTTTTTGCCCTTTTCCTTTGCCTTGTTTACAGTATCGGCAGTTTTGGCCTCAATAATAAACTCCTCGCTGTCCATTTTGTGCTTGCTCAGATCTTCAACATCTACACTGCGGAAGTTACCCAACCCTGCATGCAGTGTGACCTCGGTGAAATCAACCCCCTTAAGCTCGAGCCTCTTGACAAGCTCCCTGCTGAAATGCATGCCTGCAGTGGGTGCGGCAACTGCTCCTTCGCGCTTGGCGAATACGGTCTGGTACCTCTCCTTGTCATCTTTGTCAACCGGCCTGCGAATGAGTTTTGGGAGAGGGGTTTCCCCAAGTGACTCAATTGTTTTTTTGAATTCATCATAAGTGCCGTCAAACAGGAATCTGAGGGTGCGGCCCCTCGACGTGGTATTGTCAATTACTTCGGCTACAAGATTCTCGTCTTCTCCAAAATAGAGCTTA
>SLKR01000047.1 GCA_007134525.1 Bacteroidales bacterium
TTATGGCGCAAGCCTGTTGTTATGGTTTTTATAAGGCCCCAGAGGTATACCCGGGATTTTGTGGAAAAAAACGCCTATTTCAGTCTCTCTTTTTTTGAGGAAAAGCAAAGGGATCTGCTGAACCTTTGCGGAACTACTTCCGGTCGCGACCTAAACAAGATGAACATAGACGGGATGACCCCAATTCAGACACCCAACAGGGCAGTAGGATTCGAGGAGGCCAGGCTCGTAATTGAATGCAGGAAGATCTACTTTGATGATATTGACCCGGCTTTCTTCCAGGCATTCGAAATTGAGAAAATTTACCCCAAAAACGACTATCACCGTTTCTATATTGGTGAGATAACCAGTTGCTGGGAAAAGAAATAGTAATTAAAATACAACCGAAGTGACTTACCTCAGGAAGCTGATTTACAGATTTCGTTTATTCATGCTGAGGCGAAAGCTGGGTTCGCTCAAACGCAGCAAGAAGGTTGTTAGCTATTCCGGGGCGGGATCACTGGTAATACTTTACGAAGCGGGAGAACACCTGGGGGATCTGATAAACGTACTGGAGAAAGAAGGCAAGAAAGTCACGGCCATTGGGTTTACGGAAACATCCCCTGAAAAGGAAGAAAATAATAGGTATGCGGGTTCGGGTGAATATATCTGCAGCAAAAGGGATTTCGGATGGAGTATGAAACCTTCGACCGAGGGCCTCAGGAATTTAACAGAAGGTGAATTTGATATTCTTCTGGATTTAAGCCATCCTGCCTGTATCCACCTGAAATTCTTGGCAGCACTGATTAATGCAAAGTTTAAGCTGGGAGCGCGCCATCAGGACTTTATTGACCTTTTTGACCTGGTACTTGAAGTTGGAGATGATTTTGATGCGAAAGAACTGGCCGGGCATGCAATACATTATTTGAAAATCATAAAAACAAAAAGCTGAGATGATCGACAAATTCAGGGGGACAGGGACTGCCGTTGTCACCCCTTTCCACAGAGAGGGAAATATAGATTTCAGATCACTGGAGAACATCATTGAACACCAGATAAGCAGTGGTGTAAACTATTTGGTCTTTCTTGGCACAACGGGAGAAGCGGTGACACTGAGTGGTGATGAGAAGAGTGCAGTGATCAATTTTGCCATAGAGATAGTTAATGGCAGGCTGCCGTTAGTTATTGGTATAGGTGGAAGCAATACACGACAGATACTCGACACGATAAGGCAGATGTCGTTTGAGGGCGTGGATGCTGTGCTGTCTGTGAGCCCTTATTACAATAAGCCGCAGCCAAAGGGAATCTTTTACCATTACAGGGAGATAGGCGGCATGTGTCCGGTGCCTGTGATCATTTACAATGTCCCGGGCAGGACCAGTTCAAACATTGATGCTGATACCACGCTGAAAATAGCCTGTGAGATACCAAACATTATAGGTGTAAAGGAGGCTTCCAAGGATCTGGAGCAATGTGCCAGAATAATCAAGTACCGGCCTGATGACTTCCTTGTAATTTCGGGTAATGATGAGCTTACACTGCCATTCATGGCACTTGGCGGGGATGGGGTTATTTCGGTAATAGCGAATGCATTTCCGGCAGAGTTTTCCGCGATGGTAAGGCTTTGCATTGATGGAAATTTCTCCGGGGCCAGGGAGATCCATCTGAAGCTTCTTGATTTCATACAGGCAATTTATGCCGACGGCAGCCCCTCAGGAGTAAAAGCCCTGATGGAGATGAAGGGACTCTGCAATAATGTGCTGAGACTCCCGCTGGTTAAGATTAACAAGGGTCTTAACTATCATATATCATCGCTTCTTTCGGATATGGAGAAGGGAAAGTAATTCAACAATGGGAGATGGCATATGGTCTGCAACATATTCTGTGCAACAGGGCAACAATCAGACTGATTTTTGCCCTCATATGTTTTATGTCTTCAATTAATATATCCCGTGGCGCAAATGAAGAGCTTTATATTTCTTTCTCTGCCGGGGACGCCGGTAAAGTTGATGATATTTCAAGGCTGGTATCTTTCGACAGGGTGTCTGAAGATTCTGTTTATGCTTACCTGTTACCTTATTCAGCAAAAGCATTTGCAGAATCCGGCATACCGTTTTCGGTTCTGAGGCATCCCGGTGATATTGATTTTGACCCCAATATGAAATCCTGGGGAGAAATAAATGCGAAGAACCTCGAAGAGAACTGGGACTTCTACCCCGAGTATGAGGCATATGTAAGTATGATGAACAGTTTTGAGGAGGAGTTTCCGGATCTTGTCAGGATTTACAATATAGGCCAGACCGTTCACGGCCGGGATATTCTGTTTGCAAATATTTCAGGGTCACCAGATAAGAGAAGACCTGTGCCGCAATTTATGTATACTTCCACAATTCATGGAGATGAAACGGCCGGTTTTATTCTTTCGCTAAGGCTCATACACTATTTACTAAGCAATTATGGGAAGGATGAGGGGGTTACTACACTGATAGATAATACAGATATATGGATATGCCCAAACGAGAACCCCGACGGTACTTACAGGCATGACAACTCTACGATTTCCGGTGCAACCCGCTCAAACCTCAACGGAGTGGACCTGAACCGTAATTATCCGAATCCCGTTAATGACCCATGGGATGAGCAGCAGCCCGAAACAGCTGCAATGATAAGCTTTACCGATACCATGAGTTTTATAATGTCGGCAAATTTGCATGGCGGTGCAGAGTTGGTGAACTTTCCTTTTGACAGCTGGAGATCTGATGTGGAAAGGCATGCCGACCATTACTGGTGGGGGTTTGTTATGGCTGAATATGTTGACACCGTTCATGCCAACAGTGCTGACGGATATATGACGGGGCAGGGCAGTGGTGTAACGCATGGAGGCGACTGGTATGTTATATATGGGGGCCGCCAGGACTATTTCAACTACTACAGGAGCTGCAGGGAGTTCACTCTTGAACTGAGTAACCAGAAAATCCTGGCACCGGAACTCCTGCCAGATATATGGGAGTACAATTACCGATCCCTTATCAATTATATTCGCCAGTCAAATTACGGTGTTCACGGAATGGTCTATGACAACAACAACGGTGAGCCGGTGGAGGCTGCAATATCCTTACCGGGACATGACAGGCTTGGTTCAGAAATCAGGTCATCAATGCCGCATGGCAACTTTCACAGACCTCTAAGGGAGGGTGTATATGATATGATTTTTTCGGCAGAGGGTCATGAAGACCTGTTTGTTGAGGGTGTTGCAGTAGAAGATTATGAGCAACTTAAGATAAATATTGCCCTTGGTGGTGAAGTGTCCGGCGATCTTTGTAATGTGTCACTTACTGTTGAGGGCAAGGGGAATACAGCTCCGTTTGAGGGAAACAGGATTTACAATTCAGGGGCCAGAATACAGCTTGATGCCGTTGCTGAAGAAAACTGGGAGTTCGACAGGTGGATAATTAACGGGACGGAGATTTATGAGTCTGAAACCGAAATCACCGTAGAAAGCGATCTGGATATCCTTGCTGTTTTTTCGGAACCTGTTTCAGTTGCCGGGCCGGAGGGCGGTGATCACGGTATTGTGGTTTACCCCAATCCCCTTGATGAAGGTTCTGTACTAAGCATCGATAAGGCTTCGCCGGGAAAGACCCTGATAAGTGTATATAATACAAAAGGCCTGAATGCAGTTACAATTCACGATGGATTCCTGCCGGCCGGCCGGCATACTTTCAAACTCGGACAATTACACCATTACCTCAATGCCGGAGTATATACGGTAAAAGTATCGGGGCCGGGATATATTTCCACTTTCAGGATAATTAACTCCGTCAGGTAGATAAGATAACAATATCATTTACCCTTAAGGCTTTTCAGCTGTTCCTTCAATACCCCTATCCTCGCAACTGCATCGCTGCGTTTTTTCCGTTCCCTTTCAATTACCTGAGCAGGTGCATTACTTACGAACCTTTCGTTCGAA
>SLKR01000121.1 GCA_007134525.1 Bacteroidales bacterium
GAAAAATAAAAATAAGACAGGACAACAATAAAAACAAACAAAAACAAGCCTGGTTTTGCCATGGGCTTTCAATTACTATTGTCCGGCGTAAATGTCCGAAAAGGGCTTCGGTGAAGACATAAAAAAACCCGCCGGATAATCCGGCGGGAACCAAACCAACATGAAATCAGAATCATTATGGAAACGTAAATGTTATTTGGCAGCTGTGCTGAACTCCTTTTCAAGATCAAAGGGCAGAGGCTCCTCTTTCTCTGGTTTGATCAAATCGGAAAGGTCAAAAACCCTGCATGCATTTTCTGAGCGTATGCGAAAAAACTCAGCCCGGATCTCTTCTGGTACTTCCTCGGTTATTTCTTCTGTTTTCACAGGCTGTAAGAGTGTGCGGCCAAATGCATCCTTGAAGATAAGCATGCGGCCTGGGTTTGCGCTTACTGATGTTATGCTCAGAAGGATCGCAATTGTGCTGATTATTATCCGTGCTTTCATGACTTTACTTTTTTATAGTTAATGTTTTTTTTGGCTTCTTAGACAGTTTCGCTTTATTTATATCCACATCTGTGCCAAATGATATAAAAAGCATAAAATCAACAATATACAAGTTTAAATTACACAGATATTATAATAAAAAGTGTCCGCCAGTGAACACTGTGTTTGCATATTCGTACGGTGAATCCGGCCACATATGCTGAATTTTTATATCTTTGAGTGTGGAAGTATTTCCACGACTTGTAAAGTATTATGGGAAAGATCCTGATCATAGATGATGACACATATGTATGCAGCCAGCTAGAGACCCTTTTAAACAAAAACGGGTTTGAGACAGTAGCTGCCTACTCTGCAAATTACGGGCTTAAGGCTTTAAAAAAAGGGGGAGTGGACCTGGTCCTTTGCGATTACAGGTTGCCGGATGCTGACGGTATGGAAGTATTTACAAGGATAAAGAAGATACACCCCCTTATGCCGGTTGTTTTTATGACGGCTTATGCTGATGTACGGACAGCTGTAAGGATGATAAGGGCAGGTGCTTTTGACTATGTAACCAAGCCCTTTTTACCCGAAGAGATACTTGGTTTGACCAGGAGGATATTGTCTTATGAAGGTGAAAGGTTCGAGCTGTTTGATAAACATTTTGTAAAGGGTAAATGCTCTGCAATCAGGAACATTATGGCCCATATTGACCTGGTTGCCCCGACAAGCCTCAGTGTGCTTATTGAAGGAGAGACCGGTTCAGGCAAGGAGTTTATCGCAAGGGCAATACACTTTAAAAGTCCGCGCAAGGAAAAACCATTTGTTGCCCTCGACTGTGGGGCATTGCCTGGTGAACTAGCCAACAGCGAGCTTTTTGGCCATGTAAAAGGTGCGTTTACAGGTGCTATAAAAGATAAGACCGGATGTTTTGTCGCAGCTGAGGGAGGGACTCTCTTTCTGGATGAGATCGGTAACCTGAGGCATGAGAATCAGATCAGGCTTCTGCGCACGTTGCAGGAGAAAACAGTTACCCCTCTTGGCGACAATAAGAGTATTAAGGTGGATGTGAGGATCATTGCTGCGGCAAATGAAGATCTGAAGACAACAGTAAGGGAAGGGAAGTTCCGGGAAGATTTGTATCACAGGATCAATGGATTTAGTATAAATCTACCCTCACTGAGGGAAAGGAAGGAGGACATATTTGAATTCGCCTCCCACTTTCTTAACAAGGCAAATTCAGAATTTGGCAAGGATATAAAGGGCTTTGACAATGACGTCAGGCAGGTATTCCTTGAATATGCCTGGCCCGGAAATATAAGGGAGCTGGAAAATGTTGTGAAAAGGTGTGTGCTGCTTGCTAAAGGAGATAAGGTAACAACAGAAACCCTTCCCGACGAGATCCGTTACTGCCGGGAAGAAATGCCCCCTCAGAAGGGAGCCGGTTATGGCGGCAAACGGCAGATGACCCTGAAACATGCCGCTATGACGGCTGAAAGGGATGCAATAGTTGCTGCACTGAAAAGCAGCGGTTACAACAAAACCAGGGCGGCCCGCATACTGGAGGTAGACCGCAAAACATTATATAACAAGATGCGTGAATACAGCATAGCTATTCACTAAATCGGGGAATCAGAATCTCAGTGTTGCAGTGGCAGGACTTTCCTTTTCTGGCATATCATCCCTTTTCATCAGATATACCCGTGCCCCGCTAAGAAAAGCATCTTTTGCTGCCATATCCAAAAGGCATATGCTACTTTTGGTCTTTTCCTTTTTGATGTTTATTCCGTTACCTCCACTGCCCAACTCTCCCCACAACTGCTTCTCTTTTTCAACGAACAGGGTATCAATACGGCCCTCCCGGGCAGCAAAAACAATATCATCGATAATTGATGTTGTCCGGCCCTTACTTTCCAGGAACTGGTAATGTTTAAGGGTGTCCACCCGGTGTTTTAGGAAGTGATCCTTAAGCAAACTCCAGGCCTTTGCGTGCATGTCTTTCATATGCTCTTCGTCCGGATTACCCGAAATGTTCTTCTGGAAAAGTTTTGGGTAGGAGTTTACTGATTTGTACAGGGCAAAGATATAGTCAACGCAGGCAATAACAAGCGGAGCATCATAATCCTGAAGAACCTCTGTGATACTTCTGTTTACCTCCCGCAGATGCTTTACAATTTCTTCCTTCCGGTAGTCCTTTGCCGCTCCCTGTCCGTGATATATGCTGTGGCCTCCTGAGGCGTGACCGCTGCGGAACTGAAGGGCCCTCTGCTCGTGGTCACTGCCCACGGTATCCTGAAGGGTTTGGGGAACAAGGTCTTCAATGGCTATTTCGGTAACAAAATCCCTTGCCCCCTCAAAAAGGCGCACCTTGTTGAGGCTTAAGCCCAGGACGAAAAACCGGCCGTCGCCGTTGAAAACCGGCATTAGCGGCAAGAGGTAAAAATTGCTGCCAATATTCTGAAACTCTCTGAAGCGAATCGGGAAGGTTGAATAAGCAAATTTCCCGGGGCTTAAGAAAACGGCGAGGCCGTCAGACAAATGCCGCCATATTTCTCCATCTTCATGCAACATCTCTAGCGGTTTTGTAAGCTCGAGTGCTTGCCTGCCCTGCATCCCATTTTCCTGCAAGTGGTTTCGGACCGACTGTATATGGTTTTTAAAGCGGATCCTTGCCTTTTTATTGTCTCCCACTCGATCCGTTGGGATATAAATGGAAATACACGGCTTTTGCCTGACTTCAGCCAGCTCCTTGAATATCTTTCTGGTCATTAAAGGCATAACAGTTGCTTATTTCGTTAAATTACCGGCTGCGACGGTATATCCTCTATCCCCGGTGCTACAAGTACCGACTGTTCAATGGCTGCCGAAAAATCATACAGATCCGGGGGTGTCCTTGAGGTGATAAGGTTTTGGTCTATTACTACAGACCTGTCGTGATAATTTACCCCTGCTTCCTCCATCTCTTCACGGATACCGGAAAAACCTGTGGCATCCATTCCGTCCAGGACACCTGCTGTTACAAGTACCTGCGGTCCGTGACATATGGCTGCAACGACTTTTCCTGTTTCAAAAAAATCGCGCGCAAAATCTACAACCGCCTCATTTTCCCTGAGCCTTGCCGGAGCCCGGCCTCCCGGAATTATTAGGGCGTCAAAATCATCAATGCTGACCTCATTAACGGCCTTCTGGATCTCAATGGTAAAGTCACTGTTGTATGCGGTAACAGTGCCTGTTTCCGGACCGATTACCGTTATCAGTGCGCCGTGGTTTGCCAGGTATCCCATCGGCATATAGGCCTCTCCATCATGGAACCCCTCATCAACCAACACAGCGATCCTTACAGGGTCAACAAAGTCAGCTTCGTGGCTGACCTCCGGCTGGCATCCGGTAAACAAAAAAAACAATCCCATAACAGGAAATAACATCAGTTTTTTCATCTTTCTGGTTTTTTATGATTATAAA
>SLKR01000016.1 GCA_007134525.1 Bacteroidales bacterium
CGGATGATTGAGTCACAGCCTGCCATGAGGCAGTCAGAGGAGGTAACCGAGGTTGTATTGCCCGTTAACAGTGAGCAACATGAAATAGTGCTTAGGAAGAGATAGAGAGGTTTTTCAGGATCAGACAACAAAACCCCAGCCTTAGCTTTGATTGAACAACATTAATACTTCTCTTGTGTTTGAAGCAAGTAGTATTAGCAGTGCAATTATAAGCCCCAAATACTGCTGACGCTTAAGAACTATTGGCTTATTAATCTTTTCCGGGTTGGTTTTAAAAAGAGCCTTTATCTCATACCTTGAGATATTATAAGTTGAAACAGTAATCAGGGTGTATGCTGCAAGCTCATAGAGCCCGCTTCGCCCCAAAACAGCCAAAGACGGAGCAATTCTCTCGGACATTGCTATTGTGAATGAATTTGAGCCAAGAATAAACCCGTAGAGAAGGAACCAGACAGGCGGGATTAAGTGGCCAAGGGGTATGTTGTTTATCCTGAAGGATAAATTGAACACAATTATTAGCGTGCCCAAAAAAAGGTTTACCATGAATATTCTGGTTAACTCCTTTCCAAAGCTAACTGAAACCTCACCACCCGCAAGCCTTGAAGCAACGCTTGTCTCCCTCAAAAGCCCCTCAGGGAAGAAGTAAAAACTGACATACCAGGCAAATATAAATATCAATAAACCTATCAGGTATAAACCGGCAAACCTTACCAAAATATTTTTATCAGTTATAAGTTTTTTCATTGGGTTTCAGGATTAGATCATTTATTATCAGTCATCTTTCACTACTGGTTCTCTATCATCTCTTCAACTGTTCTTTCAACGAAAGTCAGGTATTTGCTTTCCGGGAAATCGAGCTTAAACTGCTCAAAAATGTTTAACAGCCCGTTGTCATACTCCCTTCTCATATACTGATGGTAAAAGCTTCCTGCTATAAAAAACTCAATGACATTGTCCGGCAGAAACTCCCTGGCAAGTTCGATGTTATGGGCATGTATGGTCCTGTCCGCGCGTCTTTCAGCCCGCATTTTCCTGAATTCATCAAAATCAAAATAAGTATAGATCCTGTACCACAGGTACATTTGCAGATAATCCCAGGAGTAAGGGGAGTTTAATATATGCCTGCTGTCCATGGGTACTCCGTAAGCAGCCTCTGACCATATGCTGAAAATATCATCAGGAACTCCTTTATTGTCAGATACTCTATCCAGGTGGTTGCGTGAAGCCAGTACAGACTGGGCAGTGTAATAGTAGATCTTTCTGTCTGTTACCAACAGGTTCAGGACATCCCCTGAAATCTGATGAAGCTCATTTAAAGCGGATATCTCATTACTTAGGTCGTCATTTAGCTTTTGTCTGATAGAATGGTAATTGGTGAACTCCTCACCGTATGAATAAAGACAGCTCATAGGATGCTGATGAGAAAAGCCGGAATACAGCTTTTGGGCTTCTCCGGGATTTCCGCCAATTTCCAGTATATTGTCAGTGTTAAGGCTGAGGCTTATTTCATAATTACTGCCGGGTTCAATTATAAGGGAGGGCGAACCCAGGTAAAGAAAATCTATTAATGCCGGTTCATCAACATTAACTCTTATACTGAATCGTCCTGAAGAGTCAGGTTTTTCGCTCTTGACAAATCCTTCAAAAGAGTTTCCGTTTACGGGTAGGGTATACCAAAGTTCTTCAGGGTGTTCTCCCAAAAACTGTCCGCTTATCACCACATCATTTCTCTCAGCACTGCAGCTCAAAAACAGCACAGTCAATACTGAAAGGATAGATCTGCAATGCTTCATATGTGCTCTGATTTAATGTGTCTGATTCTTGCTGTATATTCTGAAAAACACAAGCCCGTCAATGAGCATAAAGCATAAAATTGGAGCTGCATTTGACAATGGTACTGCAACAGGCGCACCTGTACCAATTATACAGACAGGGTCGCTCTGCCGGGATAAAGCGCTGAAAAAAGCAAATATAAGTAACTTAACTATAAAAAAACTAAAGGCGTAAAAAAAAGAGCTACAGATTTATATCTCTGTAACTCTTTATTAATCTGGTCGGGGTGGCAAGATTCGAACTTGCGACCTCCTGCTCCCAAAGCAGGCGCGCTAACCGGGCTACGCTACACCCCGAAACGGTCATTCTGACCGGCCCTGCGGAGAGAGGGGGATTCGAACCCCCGGTACCCTTATCGAGTACGGCAGTTTAGCAAACTGCTGGTTTCAGCCACTCACCCACCTCTCCGGTTAAGCGAGTGCAAAGATAATTAATTAGACAGTAACACCAAATTTTTTTCAGCACATCCCTGCTTAAAAATTCAACGGAAAAAAGGCATAAAACATAATTATTTGCTAATATTGCCATGCTATAAACAACAGATCAGATCTGCCCATGTCAGTTCAGCAAAACCTTAGGGATATAAAGGAGAGTCTCCCGGCAAGTGTTAAACTGGTAGCCATTACCAAAACAAAAAGCCCGGAGCAGATAATGGAGGCATACAAGGCCGGACATAAAGTATTCGGTGAGAGCAAGGCACAGGAACTGCTGCCAAAGTACGAACAGCTGCCCGGCGACATAGAGTGGCACATGGTTGGACACCTGCAGTCGAACAAGGTAAAAACCATAGCCCCATTCGTAAGTTTGATTCACTCTGTTGACAAACTCAAGCTCCTGAAGGTGATAAACAAGGAGGGTCATAAAAACAAAAGGGTTATACCATGCCTTTTGCAGATCCACATTGCAGAGGAGAGCACCAAGTTCGGCATGGACTTTCAGGAGTGCTGTGAACTTTTGGAAAGCGAAAGCTACCGGGGCATGAAAAACGTGAGCATAATGGGCCTGATGGGTATGGCAACCTTTACCGACAACGATGAGAAAGTAAGGTCAGAGTTTCGCAGGCTAAAGACATATTTTGACACCATAAAACAGAAGTACTTCCCGGATGACGATAGGTTCAGCGAGATATCCATGGGAATGTCAGACGATTACATGCTAGCGGCAGACGAAGGCAGTACAATGGTAAGGATAGGGAGTGCCATATTTGGCAAAAGACCTGAAAACTGATCTATATTTTGTAACTTTGTAATACCGGCAGTAAGTCCGTTTGACCTAAACCTCTCTGCTTGCATTATCAGAACACAAACGGGCTGCTGCCGGTTCTTTATACTACCCGGGTATATTCTTCTGTCCCTGCGCCAAAAAATTCAATCCACTGGGGCTGTTTTTTCCATAAAAGTATTGTATGTGAACAAAAAAGTCGTATTTTTGATTGTTAACCAAATTTATACCACTAAACCTGCATGTTATGGAAACCGGTACTGTTAAGTTCTTCAATGAGAAAAAAGGCTACGGATTTATCATTGATGACAAAACTGAAAATGATGTTTTTGTTCACCACACCGGGCTGATCGACCCGATCACCAACAACGACCGCGTAAATTTCGAGATCTCTGAAGATGAAAGAGGAAAAAAGGCCATAAACGTTAAAAAGATATGATCACCTTTTAATTGAATTCATTTACGCACTAAGGGGCCCTGTCAGGAAAGACGGGGCTTTTTTGTGAAAAAGCAGTAATTTTAACCTCCAAACACAGGCAATGTATATTATAGGAATTACCGGAACTCTTGGTGCAGGAAAAGGAACAGTGGTTGAATACCTTACAGGGCAAAAGGGCTTTTTGCACTATTCCGTAAGGGACTTTTTAAGGCAGGAGATCGTAAGGCAGGGCCAGAGGGTAAATCGTGACACACTCACCCACACGGCAAACTCCATAAGAGCTGAAAAAGGCTCTTCCTATATCGTACAGCAGCTTTTTGAAAGGGCAAGGTCAAAAGGGAGCGACTGCGTGATAGAGAGTATCCGCACCCCGGGCGAGATCGATGCCCTGGAGAAGAACCGGGATTTTTATCTCCTTGCCGTTGATGCGGATCCAGGACTGAGATACAACCGGATCAGGAGCAGGGGCTCCGAAACTGATATGGTCTCATTTGATGTATTCAGGATGAACGAAGAGAGGGAAATGCACTCCTTTGATCCGAATAAGCAAAACCTTTCAGAGTGTATTGCAAGGGCTGATTATGTTATCGTAAATAACGGTACTATCAGTGATCTTAACCTGGAAACCGAGAAGTTTCTGGAAAAAATTTCATACTACAAATACAAGGAAAAATGAAACATACAGATTACCAAAGGCCCTCATGGGATGAGTACTTTATGGAGATAGCCCACACTGTCAGCAAAAGAGCGACCTGCGACAGGGGTAGAAGCGGCTGCGTGATTGCCCGCGATCGCCAGATTCTGGTAACCGGTTATGTAGGTTCACCCGTAGGGCTGCCCCACTGCGACGATGTCGGCCATCAGATGAAGAAGATGATGCACGAAGACGGCAATATAAGTATGCATTGCGTGCGTACCGTCCATGCAGAACAGAATGCTATAGCACAGGCCGCAAGGCTGGGTATTGCCATAGCGGGAGCAACCATATACTGCCGTATGACCCCCTGCAGGGTATGTGCGATGCTGATCATCAACTGCGGCATAAAAAGGGTGGTATGCGAGAAAAAGTACCATGCAGGTACAGAATCTGAAAAACTGCTGGAAGATGCCGGGATCGAACTGGAATACTTCACTCCTGAGGTGCTTACATACAAGAACCAGAAAGGCCAGGTCTAATTCTGCCCCTCATACTCGCTGTTTAGCTGTTCAAGCACCTCTGATGTTATATCATGGACGGGTTTGGCATAGAGTATGCCTCCGCCCCTGGCATAACCCAGGATAAAATCGTAACCCTTTTCGCGGTTGTAACGAGCCAGGAAGTCGCCTATCTTGTCGAGGAGTTCATTGTTCATTTCAAACTCCCTGGTGGAAAGCCTTTCCCTGTAAGTGTCACTTAACTGAAAAAGGTCCTGCTGCCTCTGCATGAGCTCCTGCTCGCGCATCTGGGCATTCTCCATGGAGATATTTCCCGACTGTATATCCGTCTGAAAACGCTCCACATCTGCCTGGAAGTTTCTCTGGCGGCGCTCTATGTCACTCTCCAGCCTTCTTTGTTCAGATTCCAGTTCAGCCCTCATCTCAATTGCGAGTAAATAATCCTCAAGAAGCACTTCGTTGTCAACATATGCGATAGAATTGAAAGCATCATCTATCCTGCGCTCCACATCAGCCACTGCAACGCTTTCACCCTCTGATGCGGCTTCGTCTTCAGCCCCTTTGGAAAAGTGAAGTGCGTAAAGTGCCAGCAGTCCGATGAAAAGAACTATGTTTACAATCATACCCCGGCTAAAGCCCCTGTTTGAAAAGTTTTTTACAGGTCCGGCTTCCATGCCCGGATCAGTTTTCCCGTTTGTCATAATAAAAGTTTAAGATTAATTACCCATTTCCGACATAAAGCGAATGCGCATCAGCCTGATCTCCTCCTCCGAGAACTCATCCTCCCCCAGTTCCTCAAGGGCCTCCTGATATGAATCTGTCTCGGCCGTCTTGAAATATTCAAATATCTCATCCTGCTTGTCCAGGTCAACCACCTCGTTTATGTAATACTTTATATCAATTTTCGTACCCGATGCCACAATGCTTTCCAGCTCGTGAAGCAGCTCATCGAAGTCCAGCCCCTTGGCCTCTGCAAGGTCTTCGAGTGATACCTTACGGTCGATGTTCTTAATAAGGTAAACCTTCAGGCCCGATTTGTTAACCACTGATTTGACAACCATGTCCATCGGCCGTTCAATCTCATTTTCGTTCACATATCTGTTGATAAGCTCCACAAAAGGCCTGCCGAACCTTTCAGCCTTACCCGAGCCCACACCTGTTATCTGTTTGAGCTCATCCAGTTTTATGGGATACTGAATGGCCATATCCTCCAGTGACGGATCCTGGAATATAACAAAGGGCGGGAGGTTGTGCTTGCGCGCTATCTGTTTTCTAAGGTCCTTAAGCAGCGAAAAAAGCACCTTGTCGGTAGCACTGGTCTTCTGAGCCATTCCGGTAATGCCGTCTTCATCCTCGGGACTGTCATAGTCATGGTCCTTACTCATTTTTACCGACTTCGGCTTTTTGATAAACTCTCTGCCCCCATCTGTCAGCTTAAGGGTGCCATAATCTTCAATATCCTTCTCCAGCAGCCTCTCGATAAGGCTTTGCCTTAAAACTGCAAACCAGAATTTCTGGTCCTTGTCCGCACCCTTTCCAAAAACCTCCAGCTGATTGTGCTTGCAGGATTTTACGGTTGTGGTACTTTTTCCCATGAGTATATTAATTATGTGATTCGGTTTGAACAATTCCTTAACCGCCTTAACGGTTTCTAAAAGCAGGCAAATATATTCTTTTCCTTCAAACTTTTCCTTAGGGTTCAAACAATTATCGCATGAGCCGCAATTTTCTTTTTCGTAGATCTCCCCGAAGTAGTTCAGAAGTGTCTTTCTGCGGCAAATTGATGACTCTGCATATGCAACAGTCTCCATAAGCAGCTGCATCCCTATCTCCTGCTCAGCAACGGGTTTACCCTTCAAAAACTTCTCCATTTTCTGTATGTCGTCGTAGGAGTAGAATGCTATGCAGTTGCCCTCTCCCCCGTCCCTGCCGGCCCTGCCGGTTTCCTGGTAATAGGCCTCAAGGCTCTTGGGGAAGTCATGATGTATCACATAGCGTACATCAGGTTTGTCTATACCCATCCCGAAGGCAATGGTAGCAACTATTACCTCGGCATCCTCCATAAGGAACTTATCCTGGTTGGACACCCTCACGGCCGAGTCGAGCCCTGCGTGGTAGGGCAATGCCCTTACACCATTTATCTGCAGGGTGGCAGCAAGCTCCTCGACCTTCTTCCTGCTAAGACAGTATATAATACCCGACTTGCCCTCCTGCGACTTAACATAGCGGATCACATCACGGGTAATCTCCTTTGTCTTGGGCCTGATCTCATAATAAAGGTTCGGGCGGTTGAATGAAGATATGAAGCGAACCGCATTCATCATGCGCAGGTTTTTCTGGATATCCTGCTGCACCTTGGGGGTTGCCGTGGCCGTAAGGGCTATCAACGGGACCTCCTCGTCCAGGGCATCTATAATCGGCCTCAGGCGGCGGTATTCAGGCCTGAAATCATGGCCCCACTCAGAAATACAATGCGCTTCATCAACTGCAAAGAAAGAGATGTCAATGGTCTTCAGGAATTCAACGTTCTCCTCTTTGGTAAGTGACTCAGGAGCCACATACAGCAATTTGGTCAGACCGGCACTCAAGTCACTCTTTACCTGGTTCACTTCAGCCCGGCTAAGCGAGGAGTTTAGTACATGGGCAATACCATCGTAGGTTGCAAAGTTGCGTATGGCATCCACCTGGTTCTTCATAAGTGCTATAAGCGGCGAAACGACAATAGCCGTTCCCCTGCCTATAAGTGCAGGTAGTTGGTAGCACATGGACTTGCCTCCGCCTGTAGGCATAATGACAAAGGTGTCATTACCCTTTAACAGGCTCTGCACAATGGCTTCCTGGTCTCCCTTGAATGTCCCGTAGCCGAAAATCTGCTTGAGCAGCTCTCGCAAAGATACACTGCTATTTACCTCCATGTCATAATCCATTGAATATCAAACACCTCGATAGCTGCATTACTCTGCTGCAGCCTCCCTTTATCATGAAATGAGTTCGGTTTTTCTGAATATCAGAAAAATCATGTAGGTTTGTACCGTAAATTTAGCATTAAAAACCTATTCAGACAATTCTTTTTCAATAATATTATAACGTGGGATCAGCCAGTATTATTAAGCAGGTAGCATTGTCAACCATCGAAAATGAATACAATGCGATCAGCCGCTTAAAAGATTATATAGATTCAGAATTTGTTCTGGCAGCCGAAAAGATACTTTCCTGCAAGGGAAGGATAGTAGTAACTGGTATCGGAAAGAGTGCCATTATCTGCAGCAAGATTGTAGCCACATTCAACTCAACGGGTACACCTGCCGTATTTATGCACGCTGCAGACGCCATACACGGCGACCTTGGAATTGTACAGAATAACGATATCGTTATCTGCATCAGCAACAGCGGCAGTTCACCGGAGATAAAGGTTCTCACCCCGATGCTGAAATCCCTTGGAGCAATGCTGATAGCCATGGTCGGGAATACCTCCTCCTATCTTGCCAGGCAGTCAGACATAGTAATAAACACTACCGTTGAGAATGAGGCCAGCCCTGGCAACCCGGCACCTACATGCAGCACCACCGCGCAGCTGGTCATGGGCGACGCCCTTGCCATGGCAGTACTCAGCAGCAGGGGGTTTACAGCAGAAGACTTCGCCCGGTACCACCCCGGGGGTTCGCTGGGCAAACAGCTCTATTTGAAGGCAGAAAACCTCTATCCAGGCAATGAGCGACCATCTGTAACTCCGGATGCTACCATACCTGCAGCCATAGTGGAGATTTCATCAAAGAGACTTGGAGCGACTGCAGTGGTTGATAAAGGAAAGGTGGTAGGGATAATAACAGACGGTGACTTAAGGAGGATGCTCGAGAAAGGAACCGATGTAAATAAAGTCAAGGCAGGGGATATTATGAGTAAAGGCCCCAAGACCATAGGCGGCAAAACCCTTGCCGTTGATGCCCTGCAGATAATGCGGCAAAATAATATCACCCAGTTGCTCGTTGTTGACAACGGGGAGTACAAGGGTGTGGTTCACCTGCACGACATTATCAACGAAGGAATAATCTGATTGCGCCCGGGATGGAAAAAATGAAACTTTATACAAAAGACCTGGTCAAGAAATACAAGAAAAGGGTTGTAGTTAACCATGTATCCGTTGAAGTGAGCCAGGGAGAGATAGTTGGTCTGCTCGGCCCCAACGGTGCTGGAAAAACAACGACTTTCTATATGATAGTAGGGCTGATCAAACCATACAAGGGCAGTATTCACCTGGAAAATGAGAATATCACAAAGGAGCCCATGTACAAAAGGGCAAAGAGGGGAATAGGCTACCTTGCGCAGGAGGCGAGCGTATTCAGGAACCTGAGTGTTGAAGACAACATAAAGGCAGTACTGGAGTTTACCGGCATGAGCAATGAAGAACAGAAGGAAAAACTGGAGGTGCTGCTTGATGAATTCGGTCTGCAGTACATCCGCAAAAGCAAGGGGATAACCCTGTCGGGCGGTGAGAGAAGACGGACCGAGATAGCGCGCTCCCTTGCAGTTGATCCAAAATTCATCCTTCTTGATGAGCCGTTTGCAGGCGTAGACCCCATAGCGGTTGAGGATATTCAGACAATAGTTAAAAAGCTAAAGGAAAAGAATATCGGGGTACTCATCACCGACCACAATGTCCACGAAACACTAAGTATCACCGACAGGGCCTACCTGCTTTTCGAAGGATCCATACTTAAGGCCGGAACATCCGAGGATCTCGCAGGAGATAAGGAGGTACGCAAGCTATACCTGGGTGAGAGTTTCCAGTTAAGACGCTGACAAGAGCTATTTAAGGCTATTTAGCAGTACGACAGCATAAACAGCAACCCCCTCTTCCCTTCCGACAAATCCAAGATGCTCAGTGGTGGTGGCCTTTACTGACACCTGCTTAAGGGAAGTACCCATAGTGTTGCACAGACTTTCCCTGATTTGTGGTATATAATGCGAAACAGGAGGACTCTGCAAACAAATGGTGGTATCAATATTACCCACTTCCAGGCCGTTTCGCCTGATAAGTTCCATAACCTCGCGCAGAAGTTCCCGGCTGTCGGCCCCCTTCAGGGCGGGATCTGTATCGGGGAATCGGGCACCTATGTCACCAAGGCCTGCTGCTCCAAGCAGGGCGTCGATAATTGCATGTATGAGTACATCGGCATCGGAATGTCCGTCAAGGCCCCTGGCAGCGGGAATGCTGACACCTCCGAGGATCAGTGGTCTGCCTTCCGTAAAGCGATGCACATCGTAGCCAAAGCCTATCCTCATAACAGCTTGTTAGTTAGCTGCCCTAAGGGCATCAAAGTCAAAGGAGAGTGAAAAACGCAGAACGTTCTCAAGGGGGCTTCTCTGTGCAACCGGCACCAGATAAGCAAAATCCAGGCCGAAGACATTGTATTTAAGTCCTACCCCAAGGGTGAAATATTTGCGGTTTCCCTTGCTAGCATGCTCATGAAAATAGCCGGCACGCAGGGCAAACTGCCTGTCGTACCAGTATTCTGCACCTGCCGAGATGGTGATCTCGTTCAGTTCTTCACTGAAACCACCGGGCGCATCAGAGAAAGATCCAAGCATACCTCCCACAACCGAACGGTTGGGGTCACTGCCGCTTTCAATTTCCCAGCCATCGTCTGTTGGGATAAGGCTGCCGTTCTCATCCCTTGCATATATTGGAGGTGTGGGAACAAGCAGCTTGTTGAAATCCACCATCAGCGCGATCTGGTTAAAGTCGTCTAGTTCGAAGGTAAGGGATGGGCCCATACGCAGGTTTATCGGTATAAAGTCGGCATTTATATCATCGGTATAGGTTATCTTGTTACCCATATTGGAGATATTGACACCTGCCGAGAAATATGTCCTTGTATCCCAGTCAAGCTCCCTGTTGTAATATGCCGCCACATCTGCCGCCAGAGAGATCCCCGGCTGTGTCTCCATACCTCCTGCCATCTGGCCCTGGGTAAGGTCGCTGTAAATAAAACGGGCAGCGATCGCACCGGAAATGTGTTCTCCCAGTATACGGGCATATGCCACATCAAAGGAGAACTCATTGGGCCTTACGGTACCCATGTAATTACCCACATCGTCGGTAAAGTTGACATCACCAAGAGTGAAATATTTCAGTGAAAAGGCAATTGTCTGTAGATCGTCGAGCCTTCTGTAGCCGCTCAAATACGAAAGGTTAATGTCGGGAACCAGGTTTCTGAGCCAGGGTGTATAGCTCACCGCAAAACCCATCTCCGGCTCAAGAAAGGCATACTTTGCAGGGTTCCAGTGCATTGAATGGATATCAGGGGCTGAAGAAACCCCGGCATCTCCCAGTGCTCCCCCGCGTGCATCGGGTGCTATCATCAGAAAGGGAACTGCCGTGGTGATGGTGTTAACATCCCTCTGGCCGAGGATATCATCGTAACCCTGACCAAACAGGGGCTGAAACCCCAGAATAAAAACAATTGCAATAACTGCAGAAAGTAATGATTTCATGTGTAAATAATTAATTAATTCAACACCGGTGCCCCGGTTTTGTAATGCCCGGTCGGATCCGGACCAATGCTTATAAAATCTCTTTTTTTAAAGGACGCAAATATAACGCTTTTTATAAAATGCATATTGCATGCACCCTGGTTTTTTAGCCTCAGCGGAATATAACAAGCTTTTCGGTCTGTACAGCCCTCTGGCCAGAGGGTGAACTGATGCTGAGCCTGTAAAGGTATATACCATTGCCAAGAGATCTGCCACTGTTGCTCATACCGTTCCAGTGAATGGGCGTGGACCGGAAACCCGATGTGTTTACCCTTTCTGTAATGGTATTTACCAGCCTCCCCTGCATATCGAATATATCTATCTGAACATCGACCTCATTAAAGGCCTGATTGTGTTTGAAGGTAAACCACGTATCGTGTGAAAACGGGTTTGGGTAGTTCATCAGGTCCTCAAGAACAATGCTACCTGTGCTGCTTACTACAAAATCTATACTGGCTGATGACGGGTTGTTGTGTGCGTCCCATGCACGCAGGCTCAGGCTGTGGTGACCGTCCTCGAGGTTCCGGAATGGATATACCACCCGGCCGCTCTTGTAGGTATCGAGATCAGCCTGATAATAACCGGTAAGCCTTATGGGCTCATTGATGTTGTCATTCAGGAAGGCTACAATATCATGACCGATGCTTCCGGTCATGTTTATTCCGCTGCCGTCGTGCAGAAACGCCAGCAATATCGGGTTTTCATTGGTATAGTCGCCCGAAACGAAGGTAGTATCATTCATGTAAAGCTCAATAAGGGGTCCTTCACTGTCAGTCTGCCCCCCCCCGAGTGTTCCCCCGATCACAAAATCCTGGTGGTAGCCATGCCCGTCGGTATTGCCGTCGTCCAGATAATAACTGATCTTTCCCTCACCATAACTGTATGCTATGTCGCGTGGCACCATGAAGCTGAAGCTGAATTCCCCGTCTGTAACACTGGCCTTTCCCTTGTAAAGAACTGAGTTCCGCATGCCAAAATTAACAGGGATACTTCCCGGATTATTCCCCAGTGTCTTGAAACTACTCTTCTTGTCATAAACCGTCGGGAATATCACCCCGTTGTAATCATCTGCACGGTTGCCAAGATTGTCGGTAACATAACCCGACACCTTCACTTCCTCATACGCCCTTATTGTATCGGGCATAGCAGAGGTAACAACCCTGTGCTCCGGGAAAGCCATGCGCATCGAGGGGTCACCAAGGAGCACAAAGTTTCTCAGCTGCCTCGGGATAGTACCTATACCGCTGGCATTCTTGGCCTTGCGTATCATATCACCCATTCGCAATGGCTCTCCGTCATCACTGCCGAACGTGGTATTCATGAAGTTACGATTGAGTGTCATATTATTTCCTGACCATGCAAGGCGGGTTGTGGTGAACAGTGCGACAGTACCACCAACAGGCTTAATTACAATGCGAACCCCTGCCGAAAGCTCCTCGGGGCTGGGCTGGTCAAAACTGCTGAACTCACATGTCGCCGTCATGAACACCGGCATATTGTATCGGTTTTCCCAGCCGGCAATATCCTCGAAAGTAAGGATCCTCTGGTGCGCAAGTCCGCGCACACCACCATGACCTATATAGTTTATCAGAATAGCTCCATTGTTGAAACTCTCGTTAATCGCCCTGTTGACACCTGGATACCTTGCGCCCCCTGACATTGTTTGCTGCTGGTATGCATCAAGATAGATCTTTTCAACATTAAACAGTGGGTTGTTCTCTGTGATGCTGTTGGCAAGTATCTCAGAATCTATAAGGTGACGGTTGTTGTCACCGTCATCTGCTATGAAAACTATCCGGTTGCGCCAGTCGGCATAATTTGAGACCACTGCTGAATATTCGAGGTTATCACCTTCAGGAGCCAGTTCCGGGATCCTTTTGTCGTATCGTATTATCTTATCTACCAGTTGTCCGGCTTCTTCGGGAGTTCGCACCGGCAAACGGCCAATTCCCAGATCCAGCACACCGTGCCCTTCTTCTCCCTCATGGTCTGCAAGCAGGCCGAAATAATCATCCGTCATATAGGACTCCCTGTAGGAATATGATGCTCCGCTCTGGTAAGTTGGAATAAGATTGCCGCCATAACCCAGAAGATCCTTGTTGTCATATGTTCCGTTACCAAATAACAGCAAGTACCTCGGCATCCCAACGCCATTTCCGGCCCTGTCGTAGAACATCTTCATAAAGTTCCTTATTGCAGATATGTCGGCACTACCCGATGAGAACTCATTGTAAACCTGCTGTGCGGTGACTATACCGACGCTTAGCCCGTCGTTTTCCCTCCTGTATGCGGCAAGGCGCTCTGCATGCACAAGCATCTCACCGGGGCAAACTATTATCATGTCATGAGGCTTCATCGCATGGAGGTTCTGGTTCACCACCTCTCCCTTTAGTGATGGGGTATGAAAATCTGAGCCATCAAAGGCTATAAACTCCCTGACAGTATCGGCAGGCAGGGTAAAGCTGACGCTTCCACCCTGATGGTTCAACTCCTGCTCACGCAAGATGAAACTGTCAGTCACATCCCATACTCTCAGCCCTTCTGCCGCACCATCAATTATATATTCAACCGGCTCATCCCCCTTAATATAATCAAGCTGGCGGAAAGCCATCTGCCCGCCGGTAAAACGCAGATCCCTGTCGGCATTTACCACAAGGTAGTTGAGCCAGCCCCTTGATCCGGCCATCGGTCGGTTATAGTTCAGGGTGACGTTTATGCTTCCTGAGGAGGAAGGCATGAAATCCAGGTAAGAGTTGACAGACCTGACAAAAAACCCATTGTAGTCGTTTGGATTAATAGCGATTATGGGCATCTGCCTCTGACTGTCGCCGGCACTTACAGTAAAACTGCTCTGTGCCGAAGAACGTGCCGCCATATATGCTTCAACCGTTGCCTGCCTGCCTGCAGCCAGGTTCGGAAAGTCGAAACTAAACTGCCGGCTGGTGGTTGCATCGAAGACCTCACCGAACCATATTCGTCCGCTCCCAATTAGGTTAACGAGATCTCTCTGGTGAAATGCACGGTCGCGGAAAACTGTCACCTGCCTTGTATTACTCTCCGGCTGGGTTTCACGGTTTTCAATCCGTTTACCTTCACCCCGGTCAGTAGTAAGGAAGTAACACGACTCTCCTGTGTATATATTAATATTGTGCCTGAAAAGCAACCTGCCTTCGTCATTCTCTTCAAGGTACCATGTATTGGGCGAACGTCCGTAAAACAGGATGTAATCTTCCTGGCCAAATGTATCAGAGCCCTGACCACTAACATAAATGGC
>SLKR01000030.1 GCA_007134525.1 Bacteroidales bacterium
CTGCCCGGTTTCTGCCTCTATAAGATCCACAAGGCGCTTTATCTCCCTTATGGATGCCTTGCCTACATTTTCGAGTTTCATCTGTTTTATAAACTTGTCAACCACTGCAGGGGGGATAGGTGTATCTTTTCTCATGATATAAATATTTTAGGTTTATATATATTGTTCCAGGACAGCACTAAAAAATTGATGTCCAAAATAATCATTTCCTTATGATAAAAAAAATTGGAAAATTGTCATGTATATTTGCCCCCATTAAATAAGCGGTAATGACATACCAATTTCTTCAACAGCTGATACTTTCAGTAATTGTTGCGGGCATCTGGATAACACTGGCCACCATTCTGTCGGAAAGGATGGGCAGCAAAACCGGTGGAATGATAGGCAACCTGCCCTCTACCATTCTTACTTCATTGCTGTTTATAGGAATAACCCAGAGTCCTGAGTTTGCAGCAAGTGCAACAATTACAGTACCATTGGGGATGTTTCTGAGTACACTTTTCCTCTACGTGTTTATCAGCCTGGTGAGCAAAGGCCTTGTAACTGCGCTGGCAGCCGGACTACTTACGTGGTTCTCTCTGGCCATACTTGCATCCTTTTTTCAGGAAACCGGCCGTGTTGCTTGGACATTTCTGTATTTCTGCGGCGCATTGGGTACCTACCTGCTTGCTGAAAAAGTATTGAAGATCCCTTCGCACGGCAGGGTAAAAAGGCCCTACTCCTTGCAACAGATATTTTTCAGGGCTATTTTCGCCGGCAGTGTAGTAGGGATGTCAGTATTGATTGCCCGCACCGGCTCAGCATTCTGGGCAGGACTGTTTGCATCGTTCCCGGCAATGATGCTTTCATCAATGGTTATACTAACGCTTTCGGCAGGTTATCCCTTTGCCCGGGCTACCGGTAAGGTAATGCTACTGGCATCTACCAATATAGTCATATACAGCTTTGTGGCCGGAGCCCTTTTCCCGGTTACAGGCATATGGTGGGGGAGCCTTATATCTTATTCTGCGGCAGCCCTCTGGGTATGGTTCCTGAAACCGTTTTTTGACAGGGGTATATGAAGCACGATATTTTATATAAATTTTTCTTAGTTACGGATAATGCCTATTTTGTAATCAGATAACGGCAATCAAAATTCAAAAAAACAATACTATGAAAAACTCCTGCATCATCTTCCTGTTCTTTACCATTATAAGTTCACCTTTTTTAAATGCGCAGGAACAGCTTTCATACCAGATACCACCCGATGGGATAACCGAACTTGTTGATGCTCCCACAACACCCACCATGAGCATCAGCCCCGACAATGAGACACTGCTGCTGCTCGAAAACCCCGGTAATCCACCGATAGATGTTCTGGCCGCAGATGAACTGCGACTGGGTGGCATACGTTTCAATCCGGCCACCAACGGGCCAAGCCGCACCTCGCACTACACAGCGATCACAATATTGGGCATTGATGGTCAAAACATAAGGGAAGTAAGTGGCCTCCCGGCTGTGCCTGTGATAAGGAATATATCCTGGTCGCCTGACGGGAAAAAGGCTGCTTTTACCCATACTGCAGATAACGGCATTGAACTATGGGTGGTTGACATCCAAAGTGCACTGGCCAGCCCCCTTACAGGTCCCGTGATAAATGACGTACTCGGATCTGCTCTGGGCTGGATGCCTGACAGCGAAAATATTATTTATACTGCTGTGCCCGGTAACAGGGGGCCCGCACCAACCAGGCCCCGGGTAGCTGCCGGACCAAATGTCCAGGAGAGTTATGGGCGGACTGCGGCAGTGAGAACCTTCCAGGATCTGATAAATGACCAAATTGACGAAGAAATATTCGATTATTACACCACTGCAAACATTATAAAAACTGACCTGGAAGGGAATACAGAAACCGTCTGGGGTCCCGGCGTGATCTGGAACTTTGATATTTCACCAAACGGTGAGTATATTCGCCTGACAACCCTTCAGAAACCCTATTCATACATTGTCCCCTTCAGCAGGTTTGCCCAGAGGTATGAAGTAATAAACTCTGAAGGACACAGAGTCTATCTATTCAATGACATACCTGTAACAGAAGAGATGCCCCAGGGCTTTGGTGCCACCAGGGAAGGGCCGCGCAGCCTGTCATGGCGGCACGATGCACCTGCAACACTATACTGGGTGGAGGCACTAGACGGAGGTGATCCTGCGATCGAAGCAGAGCACCGCGACCAGGTAATGTTCATTGAAGCTCCATTCGTGGCTGAAGCGCAGCAGGCATTCCAGACCCGCTACAGATTCTCCGGCATTGACTGGGGGAAGGATGACCTCGCACTGGTAAGTGAATTCTGGCGGCCATCAAGGATGGCCAGGTTAAGCAGGTTCAATCCCCAGGATCCTTCTGCAGAACTCACACTCATAAGGGAAAGGTCAACCGAAGACAGGTATGGTGACCCGGGCAGACTTCAGTCAACTTACAATGAATACGGGCGAAGCGTACTTTTGTTTGATGAAAGCGGAGACCATCTCTTTCTGACCGGGCAGGGAGCTTCTCCAGAGGGAAACAGGCCGTTTGTAGACAAATATGATTACAGGAATGATGCAACTACAAGGTTGTGGCGCAGTGAAGCACCCTATTATGAAGTACCGGTGAGGATAATTGATACGGAAAACATAACTGTGCTTACACGCAGGGAATCGGTTGAACAGCACCCAAACTTCTATCTGCGGAATATCATTACAGGATCACTTGACCGCATCACAGACTTTCCGGAGCCATTTCCGCAGATGCGTGAAGTACACAAGGAGTTGATCCATTATGAAAGGGCCGACGGAATACCCCTTTCTGGCGAACTGTTCCTTCCCCCGGGATACATACCCGGGGAGGATGATCCCCTGCCAACTTTATTGTGGGCATACCCCCGGGAGTTCCTTACTGCCGGCGGAGCAGGGCAGGTAACCGGTTCCCCTCACACCTATACAAGGCTGGGGGCCACTTCGATAGTGATGCTGGTGACCCAGGGCTATGCAGTACTTAACAATGCATCTTTTCCGGTCGTAGCACAGGAAGGCGGAGAGCCCAACGACACATTCGTTGAACAGCTTGTTGCCAATGCCGAAGCCGCGATCAGTACATTGTCAGAAATGGGTGTCACCGACCCGGAGAGGGTTGGTGTATCAGGTCATTCCTATGGTGCATTCATGACGGCAAACCTGCTTACCCACAGTGATATATTTGCAGCAGGTGTTGCCAGGAGCGGCGCCTTTAACCGCACCCTCACCCCTTTCGGCTTTCAGGTTGAAGAGAGAACATATTGGCAGGCACCACATATCTACAATGCCATGTCGCCATTTATGCATGCCGACAAAATGAAAGCTCCAATGCTTTTAATTCACGGTGCCGACGACAATAATTCAGGCACCTTCCCTGTACAGAGTGAAAGATATTATGATGCATTAAGGGGCCATGGAGCGGACGTACGGCTTGTGATGCTGCCACATGAGAGCCACGGATACCGGGCCCGTGAATCAGTTCTTCATATGCACTGGGAATGGGTTCATTGGTTTAACAGATATGTAAGGGACAAATAGAGTAACAGGATTAAACAGGTAGATGGATGCTGTAAATTACATACAGGCAAAAGAGATCAGCAAATCTTACGGTGAAAAAACCCTGTTCAGGGGGATATCGTTAAGTGTGTCGAAAGGGCAGAAAATTGCCCTTATAGCACGTAATGGTACAGGCAAGACAAGTCTGCTCAATATACTGGCCGGGCAGGATGTGGCAGATGAGGGAGAATGCACCCGCAGGTCAGGGTTAAGGATCTCATACCTGCCACAGGAGGTAATATTCGAGAAGGATATGACGGTATCGGAGGCGCTGCTTTCAGCCGGCAATGAGGTTAGTGAAACCTTAAGAGAATATGGTGAGTTTGTCCTGGATTCTGAAAAGAGAGGAAAAGTCGTTGAAGAGAAGCAGCTGCAGGCACTTATAGAGAAGATGGATGCACTTGGAGCCTGGGAGTACGAACAAAAGGTTAAACAAATAATAGACAAACTGCGCATAGGCTCACTGAGATCAAAGACAGATGAGCTTTCCGGCGGCGAACTCCGGCGCCTTGCACTTGCAAGGATACTGGTTGAGGAACACGACCTGCTTTTGCTTGATGAACCAACCAATCACCTGGATATTGATATGATCGAGTGGCTTGAGTCCTATCTGTCAAGGCAGAATGCCACGCTGGTAATGGTTACTCACGATCGCTACTTCCTCGACAATGTATGCAACGAAATAATAGAGATTGAGAATGGCAGGATTTTTACATACAAGGGTAATTACGCAAATTATCTTGAAAAGAAACAGGAAAGGAAAGCTGCCGAGGGAATAAGAAACGAAAAAGACCTAAAGTTACTGCGCAGCGAGGCAGAATGGATGAGGCGCAGCCCCCCGGCCCGTACCGTGAAGTCGAAAGCACGTATAAACGCATATTCAGAATTGAAGGGAAAAACCGGCAGGCAGAATGATGACAGCCCGGGTGAGATAAATATGCAGATGAAGAGGATGGGAAGCAAGATCCTGGAGCTTAAAGGCATAAGCAAATCATACGGTAGCAGGGAGGTCATAAGCAATTTCTCTTATGTATTCAAAAAAGGTGAAAAGGCCGGTATTGCCGGCCCGAACGGGAGCGGGAAAAGTACCCTGCTCAGCATAATAAGCGGGGACATAATGGCCGACAAAGGAGAAGTCATCAGGGGAGAGACCATAAGCTTTGGTTATTACCGCCAGGAGGGCATCGCTGCAAAAGACGACAAGAAAGTCTTAGAGGCTGTGAAGGATATAGCCGAAGGTATTTGGATGAACAGGGATAAATGGTTCAGTGCAGAGCAGTTCCTCAGATATTTCAATTTCCCCAACCATATGCACAACGACAGGATCAGCAATCTGAGCGGCGGGGAAAAGCGACGTTTGTACCTGCTTACCATCCTGATGAAGAATCCGAATTTTATTATCCTGGACGAACCAACAAACGACCTCGATATTGAAACACTTAATCTTCTTGAAGACTTTCTGGCTGGTTTTAACGGGTGCTTGCTGATAGTATCACATGACCGCTATTTTATTGACCGCCTCTGTGATCATATATTCGTATTTAACACCTTAGGCGGAATAAAGGACTTTTCAGGCAATTTTACCGACTACCGGAAGCAGATTGCCGCAACCGCCAGGGTAAAGCCGGATGAAAAACGCAAAGAGCCTGAAAAGCAAAAAAGAAAAAAGAGAGAGAAAACCAAACTAAATTACAGGGAACAACAGGAGCTGGAAAAACTGGAAGCAGAGATCAGCAGTCTTGAAAAAGTGAAGGAGGAGCTGATTCAGAAAATGAATTCAGGCAACCTTGCCTCAGATGAACTGATGGATGCGTCAGAACGCTTCAGGGAAGTTGAAAGCATTCTGGATGAAAAATCAAACAGGTGGCTTGAGCTTTCGGAATACAGCTGATAACTAAGACCCAAGCATCACGGGCATTACAAGCATCAGTATGTCTTCCTCCTTATTTTGGTTATCAACAGGGATTATGAGTCCGGCACGGTTTGGCTCCGACATCTGGAGCATTACCTGATCGCTGCCAAGGTTGTTGAGCATCTCTACCATGAATTTACTGTTAAACCCTATTTCCAGGTCTGACCCCTCATAGTGGCATGAAAGCCTCTCGTGGGCCTCATTGCTATAGTCAAGATCCTCGGCCGAGAGTACCAGTTCGCTTCCTGCTATCTTGAACTTTACCTGATATGTGGTCTGGTTTGAGAAGATCGACACCCTCTTTATCGCATTGAGGAATGGCTGGCGGTCGACTGTCATCCTGTTTGGATTGCTCGAGGGGATTACCGCTGAATAATTTGGATATTTGCCCTCAATAAGGCGGCAGGTCATGGTGATATTCCGGAATGTGAAACGGGCATTTGTATCGCTGTATTCAATGCTTACAGGCATCTCATCATGAAGCAGTATCTGCCGCAGCTGGTTGAGCGGTTTTTTGGGCAGAATGAAATTTGCGCTCACTTCCGGTTTAACGTCACTGCGACTGTAACGTACGAGCTTATGGGCATCGGTCGCCACAAAAGTTGTACCCTCATCAGAAAGTTCACAGTATATACCTGCCATAACAGGCCTTAACTCATCATTGCTTGCTGCAAATATAGTTTTGGATATAGCCTGATAGAGTATATCTGACTCAATGGAAACCGAAGCTGCATTCTCAATGGGCGGTACCCTGGGGTACTCCTCTCCGTTCTGCCCGGCAAGACGATATTTCCCTTCTCCGGCAGTAAGGGTAACTCCGAAGTTCCCTTCATCAATATCAAGCGTTACAGGTATGTCAGAGAATGTTTTCAGTGTATCAAGCAATATTTTTGCTGGTATGGCAACACTGCCCTCCCCTTCCGACATGTCAACGCTGATCCTGGAAGTCATGGTGGTTTCAAGGTCAGAGGCAGATACACTGATCTCTGAATCACTAAGTTCAAACAAAAAGTTATCCAGTATGGGTAGCGTATTGTTTGTAGTGAGTACACCGCTTATCGCTTGCAGCTGCTTAAGCAACATTGAGCTAGATACTATAAACTTCATAGGTCTCCTGATTTTGAAATGAATAGCAAATATAGCCTTTTATTGAAAATGATTATTATTTTAATCCTGATTTCTGCGTTAAAAATTAAAATTTTACAGACCAAGCCATAGGCAGTTCACATGTCCTTAATCAGTTATGAACCATTGAATGTCACGTATAACAGGCTGAAACACAAAATACTGAGCAAGGGCATAATCCCCCCCGTCTACACGGAGGTAAAAACGGTTCGGGTCATGATCGCGCAGTTCCGAAACAAGTGAACCGTCACCGGGCGGCAAACGCCTGTAAAACCAAAGATTTGTATTATTTCCGGTTTGGTCGGATACCTCCAGCCTTAAAAACTCATTTTCATTAAGGATATCCTCAGGCGGATCATTTTCAGAGCCGGGCAACAACCTTTCATAATAGAGGTATGCAAATCCGCCGACGAACTGCTCCACCCGGCTGCTGTCAATCCGTTCAGGGTAAATGGTTTCTGCTTGTGTTCTAAGTGTGTATTCCCCATTGTTCATCTCAAGAGTATAAGAGGCCTCTTCCCTGCCGGGAAATTCTGCTTTCACCCCGGCCACCTCTTCATTACCCAGTCTTACGACAACTGCATCCTTCCAGAGGTGCAAATCGGGCTCAAATACCTCACCAATACCACTTAATACTCCCGGAATATGCACTTCATATGGATAACTGCTTCCTGCCTGCATCATATAGGTTTTATTACCATCCTGATCTTCCCACACCATAAAAGATCTTATCCTCTTCTGGTAAGGCAAAACACCCTCCCCTCCCGGCAGGTTTATTCTGTATCCGCCGACAAAAACATCAACCCTTACGCCGCCCTTTTTAATTTCAGCCGCTGTTTCATCCCTGGAGGCAACACTTACCGGACGTCTGATCTCAACCCTTCTCAGTGTTGACAAAAGGTCCCGTACCGCTGGCATATTTGCCATATATTCATGGTTTAAAAACCATTCTTCTTCCTGTCTTTCCAGGTACACCACCCTTTCATCCCCCTGTGTGAGAATAACTTTGGAAATTTCATCACCGCTGCCAATACCAAACTCACTGCGGGCTGTTCCTGCGCCTGGTAAAACATAGTAAAGGGCTAAGATTAACAGGACACCAGCAACCAGCAACGGCAGCCATATAACAGTCTTATTCATAAACACCTGCTATTTAGTGTATCTTCTCTTTCTCAGCATAAGCCTTAATGTGCCAAATGCAAACACAACAATAAGAGGCAGAGAAATATTTGCAACCTGTATCCTGAACCGGTTGTCACGAACACGGCTACCGTCAAGCATGCGTAATCTTACCTCCCTGGCCCTGGCCTGTATTATCCCTGAATCATCTGTCAGGTAATTAACAGCATTAAGGATGAAATCCTTGTTGCCAAAGAGCTGTCCTGAGTACCTGTCATAACCAAGGGGTAAAGGCCTGCCTTCACTGCTGAACTGGTTTTTGATTATGTCCCCGTCAGCAACCACTATCATTGATGCACCCACAGACTCGTCAAGCCTTGTAAAATCATCCGGCACAACCACCTCCGGCATCAGACGGTTTGCAAACAGTGACCTGAAACGGCCCTCTACCAGGGCAGCGACAGTTTGAGGAGGACCGGTGTATAAAGACTCATCGGTCGGGTTCTGAAGTATTTCAAGGCTTATCCTTACCGGCACGGGCATGACACGGCTATAAGCCGAACTTTGAAGAAGGACATGCTTTTCAACACCTTCTGCCTCTACTGTATCTATGCTGGAAACAAACTCAGTGCGGATAACATTCAGATTCCTAACGATCTCATGTTCTGATTCAGGGGTAATTAGCGGGAAGAAGTTCCAGGGCAGGAGGTTTATCTGAGGCCTGCCTCCGGCGTATCCTGTAATAAACGGATGCCTGGCCGCATTCAGGTCTTTTATAAGTACCGGATTAAGGCGCAGTCCGTAATTGAAGAAAAAATCATCCATGTTTATGTCCCAGGCCAGTCCGATTGTCCCGGCCTGCCTTGAAAGACTGTCCATATCGGCAAAAACCGGATCCACCAGCCATATCATTGAGCCGCCGTGCATAAGGTACTGGTCAAGTATAAACTTTTCCTCCTCCGAAAAGGCACGTAATGGTTTTGCAGAGATAAGGGTTTTATAATCACTGATTGCCGAAAAGTCATTTCCTGGAGCGATCCTGTCAACTTTATAGAAGTCGCTCAATGCCCCGGTAGCTGATTCCACATATTCCAGTCCCAGCTCACCGTGCCCTTCAAGAAAGGCTATACTTTCCTTCCGGCTTGCTGTAACCTGTTTTATCGCCATTGCCAGTTTATACTCCAGTGCCATGGATGAATTGTGCAACACTTCCTGTATGGATAGGCCTATGTGGTCTTCCATAAGGTGCAGGGGTACTTCCCGGTCGTCAAAAGTTACCAGCGCCCCCGGAAATATTACCCTCTGGGATGTGCCGTCACCAGAGCGCATCTGCACCTGTGCAGGCTCAATCCCTTTTTCGGTCAGCATATTATATACGCCCCTTGCCTGTTCAGGGTCATCATCAACATCCCTTAAGGGATTGATGAACTCAAAGCGTATGTTTTCGGAATATGCGCTGAATTCGTCAAGCATTTCACGGGTATCATTTCTTAGCATCCTGAATTCAGCAGGAAGATCCCCATCTAAATACACCCTGAAATAAACGATATCATCTAGCTCAGATAGCATTCTTTTGGTTGCATCCGTGAGGGTATAACGTTTTTCGACAGTAAGGTCAAGACGCGTGAAATAGCGGGCACCGGCAATGTTTACGGCCAGAACAACCAGAACAACAGTTGCAATATATGACCAAGATCTCCTTCCCCTGTATGACCTGCCTGCCTGTATATGAGTAAGGCTTATAAAAATGGCAATAATACCGGCAAAGTAGAGCACGTCCCGGCTGTCAATCACACCCCGCCCCATCGATGAGTAGTGCGAAAAAAGCCCAAGATTTCTGACCATAAGGTCCAGGCTGCCAAACATCTGCAGTGAAGAGATCATTTCAGGGCCGATGTAAAAGAAACCTGAGAGGAACAGGGCCAGGATAAAGGCGACTATCTGGTTTTCTGTCAGTGAGGAGGCAAAAAGGCCAATTGAAATAAAGACCATTCCAAGGAAAAGCAGGCCTGCGTAAGAACCCCATATCCCACCGGTATCGACTCCCGGAGGTGATGAAAAGAGTGACACGCTTATCAGGTAAATAAGAGTGGGAATCAGGGAGAAAACAACCAGTGCAACTCCGGCTATATATTTGGCGATTACTATCTGAAAGCCCGACAGGGGCTTTGTCAGAAGCATCTCGATGGTACCTGTACGTTTTTCCTCGGCAAAAAACCGCATGGTTATGGCCGGCACCAGGAATATAAATACAAAGGGTGCCAGCACGAACAATCCGTCAAGGTTCGCATAGCCCGATTCAATAATATTGAACTCGGCCGGGAACACCCATAGGAATAAACTGATTATAAGCAGAAATGCAGCAACCACTACATATGCTATCAGGCTGTTGAAAAACCCGTTAAGCTCCCTTTTGATAAGTGCCAGCATAAAAACATCTAGTCTTTGAAGAATTCAACGGTAATTGCATCGTTTATATTGAGTCCGAGCAAAGAGGATGCCTTGCCCTGGTTGATTGCGATCTCCATAAAACCGGTACTTCCAAACAGAGCCACCTTTTCGCCGGGTACCACATCCGAATAAGACTGGTCAAGTTTCTTTATCCCCTCACCGGGTGCCCTGAAGCTTATCATGAAGTCCCTGCCACGGCCAACTTCCCTGAAAAGCTTCTTGTCAATATTTACAAATACATTACCATAATTGTCGGTATAGATCACCTTGGCAATTATCTTGTCGTTATGGACCACTGGATTGAAATGAAAGCGTTCTCTGAGATCCCCGTAAGGCCGGTCTTTATTGTCAAGGCTGTTTGAAGAGGCTATTTCAGCTGCAGCCTTTACAAAAACATCACGGGTAGAGAAGGTAAAATAATCTGTATCCTGCATTATGTTGAGTTCAACAGCTTCAAAAGGATCATTGCCGATAATCAGTGAGAATATCCCATTATCGGCACCAATAAAAAACTGCTCCTTGTACTTAACAGCTATGTGGGGGCTGTCAATCCCTCCTTCAGTATTTATACCGATAAGATGGATGGTGTTTGCCGGAAAATCCGGAAAGGCATTTTTCATTATAAAGCTCGCCTGCATAATATCGTAGGAGGCGATATCATGTGTAATGTCAACAATGGTAGCATCCGGCAGATGCCTGAGAAGGGCACCCTTTACCGATCCGGCATAATGATTGCCTGCGCCCCAATCGCTTGTAAGTGTAATAATGGTCATCTGTCAGGCTGTTCTGCTGATTATTTCACAAAAATATTGTTATTTTGCAATTCAATTGCATTTATTCCCGTGATCCCGGCATGAATGGTACAATTGATCCAAAAGTAATGAATTAATGGGTGAAAAAACAATTAAAATCGAAGGTGTCCACCCACCCGATATTTTCGGCCTCAAAGAGGAGAAGCTTCAGCTGCTCAGAAATATATTCCCTAAACTGAAAATAGTTTCAAGGGGTGAGGAGCTGATACTGATAGGCGACAATGCAGAAACCGCTTTCTTTCAGGGAAAGTTTGAGCTGATGATGGCCCATTTCGAGCGTTTTGGGAAGCTAACCGAAGAGAACATCCTGGAGATCATGGCCCATAACAATGGTTTTGCAGACTCAGCGGGTCAGGACGAAATAAGCGGTGAGCTCCTGCTTTACGGACGTAACGGTATGGCCATAAAGGCACGTTCGCCAAACCAGAAGCGAATGGTCTCAAGCTTTAAAAAGCACGACATGCTTTTCGCAATAGGTCCAGCCGGCACAGGGAAGACTTATACCGCCGTGGCGCTGGCCGTAAGGGCGCTGAAAAACAAGGAGGTCAGGAGGATCATACTTGCGCGCCCCGCAGTGGAAGCAGGCGAAAACCTGGGTTTTTTGCCCGGCGATCTCAAGGATAAGCTTGACCCTTACCTGAGGCCCCTGTATGATGCACTAAGAGATATGATACCACCGGCAAGGCTCGCCACCTACCTGGAGGACGGAACCATTGAAATAGCACCACTTGCATTTATGCGCGGCAGAACACTCGATGATGCCTTCGCAATACTTGACGAAGCCCAGAATGCTACCCAAAGTCAGCTTAAGATGTTTCTGACACGTATGGGCAGATCAGCCCGCTTTATCATTACAGGAGACATTACCCAGATAGATCTCCCCCGCAACCAGGTATCCGGCCTGCTGAGTGCAGTGAAGATACTCAACAACATAAAGGGGATAGATTTTGTTTTCCTGAACGAAAAGGATGTGGTCAGGCATGAGTTGGTAACACGCATAATAGAGGCTTATGAGCACACGGGCAAGAAACCAGATAATAATGTTTAATGAAAATTTTTAACCAGAATGAACGCAGTAACTGAAACCAAATTCAACTTTCCAGGACAAACCGGCTTCTACAAGGGAAAGATAAGGGATGTCTATACCATTAACAATGAGGTCATGCTTATGGTCGTAACAGACAGGATATCGGCATTTGACCACGTCCTGCCAAAAGGTGTTCCATATAAGGGACAGGTCCTTAATCAGATAGCAGAAAAGTTCCTGGATGCCACAGCCGATATAGTTCCCAACTGGAAAACCGCTACACCTGATCCTATGGTCACTGCAGGGCTACTGTGCGAACCATACAAGGTGGAAATGGTAATAAGGGGGTACCTGTGCGGCCATGCATGGCGAGAATACAAAAAGGGTAAGCGAAGTCTTTGCGGGCTGCCAATGCCGGAGGGGATGAAGGAGAACGAGAAGTTCCCGCAGCCGCTTATCACACCCACAACCAAGGCAGAAGTCGGCCATGATGAAGATATTTCCAGGGAAGAGATAATAAACCAGGGGCTGGTTGATAAAAAGGAGTATGAGGAACTTGAGAGGATAACCCTCGAACTGTATAACAGGGGGAGTGAAATGGCCAGGGAAAAGGGTCTTATACTGGTTGACACAAAATATGAATTCGGTAAGGCAAACGGCAGAATATACCTTATTGACGAAATACATACTCCCGATTCTTCCAGGTATTTCTATCTTGAGGGTTACAGCGAAAGGCTTGAGAAGGGAGAACCCCAAAGGCAGCTATCCAAGGAATTCGTAAGAGAGTGGCTTATGGATAACGGCTTCCAGGGAAAGGAAGGGCAAAACATGCCCGATATGCCAGACTCTTTTGTGGAGCTGGTATCGCAGAGGTATATTGAGCTTTACGAAAAGATCACAGGAGAAAAGTTCATAAAATCTCCCGCCGCTGACACTGAAAAGAGGATTGAGGAAAACTGCATGCAGTACCTTAAAAGTCTTTAGAACAAATTCTGCATAAAAACGGACAATTGGCCATTAACGGGCAGCTCTTACGCTGCCCGTTACTATTTGTTATCCTGTCAGTTAACTTGGCCAAAAAAATAATTTGCCCAAAAATGGGCATTTTTAAATATATCCACCCTAGTTTATAAACTGATTAAGTAACTAATTTACAATTTCTTACCTCTTTTGGCATATAATTGGATAAAATTACTAAAGCCCAATTTATTTTTGAGTTCTATTCAAACAACCAAAAAAGAGGTATTATGAAAAAACAAAAGTATCTTTTAATGCTGCTTACCTTTATAAGCGGGGGAATACTCTTCTATTCCTGTGAAAAAGACAGGGATGAACTGAAATCAGCTGCAGATGAGCTGACGGCAGGTAATCTGACAACAATGTCCGATGATTGCTCAGTTTTACCTGTTCACGATGACCTTCCGGAGTGTTTAGATGCTTGTCTGCAGGATGGACCATTTATTCAAGGGACAAATTCATATGTTCGTCAGGATGGCAATCCACTGGATGTTATATCTGACGGGGTTTTTTACCGTAACAATAAATATTTCGTAGCAGAAGCCTGGAATACCGAAGATGACTTATTTGTAAGAGTAACTTCCAGGGGTTATCAATATGACAGGGAAAATACAAGAAATGGTGGGGGTCCCCCTATATGGGAAGTGACTGGTCCACTCTGTGAAGATTATCCTTTCACTTCTATCAGGTTATATAAAAAAGTAGATGATCAGATAAACCTGCTGGAAGAATACGAAGCAATTGAAGATAACGAAACAGTATATGAGTTCAGAATAGATCTAGATATATTGTTTCCGGATGGTTGGTCTAAGTGCGATGAATTTGAATACACAGTAGTCGTTAATTATGATGGTGATAATGTTTGGCTTGGAGATCCCCGTGACGGTGGCGGTGCCGAAGAAAATTTTTACGAATATTCAATTTATACTTTATTTGAGTTGTGTGAAATTGACTGCGAGTGGGTTGGAGAAAGTGCCTGGGCAGCTGGAGAACGTTATGAGGACCCGGGTAACTGGGCCACTTACACATCCTATCCTACTGATCCTAATGAGGAGGTAATACTGTATGCAGGACAGACTCATGAAGCCGGTACGGTTGAATTCTCTGAAGAGCATGATGATAAAGTCACAATTACAATTACACTTAATGATGGTTGGAGACTTGCACCCTATAAAAAAGATCAAGATGGTGATATAATGCTTGACGAAGATAATAATCCAATCCCTAATGAAGAACCTGTAAAAATTCAGGACTATGAA